>CALDSK010000303.1 GCA_937911865.1 uncultured Synechococcus sp. | reverse complement strand
GGCGCAAGCTTCTCAGGTCATCAATACCTACGGTTCGGCGCTGTCGGCTTACGGTCTGATGTTCTTGGGTGCCCACTTCATCTGGGCATTCAGCCTGATGTTCTTGTTTAGTGGTCGCGGCTACTGGCAAGAGTTGATCGAGTCTATTGTTTGGGCTCACAACAAGCTGAAAGTAGCTCCTGCTATTCAGCCTCGCGCACTGAGCATTACGCAAGGTCGGGCAGTGGGTGTCGCCCACTACCTCCTGGGAGGGATCGCCACGACATGGGCGTTCTTCCTGGCTCGAATGTTATCAGTAGGTTAAGGAGCGCGGAGGAAACATAAAACGTATGGCAACTAAATTTCCAAAATTTAGCCAAGACCTCGCACAAGATCCAACCACGCGTCGTATCTGGTACGGGATTGCCACAGCCCACGACTTTGAAACCCATGACGGGATGACAGAGGAGAATCTTTACCAAAAGATCTTCGCTTCTCACTTCGGTCACCTGGCGATCATTTTCCTCTGGACTTCTGGCAACCTGTTCCATGTCGCTTGGCAAGGCAACTTTCCACAGTGGACACAAGATCCACTCAATGTGAAACCCATCGCTCACGCGATTTGGGATCCTCACTTCGGTCAGCCCGCAGTTGATGCGTTCTCTCAGGCTGGTTCTTCTAGCCCGGTTAACATCGCTTACTCGGGTGTGTATCACTGGTGGTACACCATCGGTATGCGCACGAACGCTGATCTGTACGCTGGCGCAGTCGGTCTTCTCATCCTCGCAGCAGTCATGCTGTTTGCGGGTTGGTTGCACCTTCAGCCTAAGTTCCGTCCTAGCTTGTCCTGGTTCAAGAATGCTGAATCTCGCCTCAACCACCATCTGGCTGGTTTGTTCGGCGTCAGCTCTTTGGCTTGGACGGGTCACCTGGTTCACGTAGCGATTCCTGAGTCTCGCGGTGTGCACGTCGGTTGGGATAACTTCCTGACGATGAAGCCTCACCCTGCAGGCTTGAAGCCGTTCTTTACCGGTAACTGGGGCGTTTACGCTCAAAATCCGGATACGGCAGGCCATGTATTTGGTACCTCTCAAGGTGCTGGCGATGCGATTCTTACCTTCTTAGGTGGTTTCCATCCTCAGACAGAGTCTCTCTGGCTGACGGATATGGCGCATCATCATTTGGCGATCGCGGTTATCTTCATTGTGGCTGGCCACATGTACCGGACGAACTTCGGTATTGGTCATAGCATCAAAGAGATTTTGAATACGCACCGTCCACCCGATGGCACCCCTGGTGATTTGGGCGCGGGCCACCAAGGTCTCTACGATACGCTGAACAACTCTTTGCACTTCCAGCTTGCGCTGGCGTTGGCTTCTCTAGGCGTTGTTACGTCTCTAGTGGCTCAGCACATGTATGCGCTGCCGCCTTACGCTTTCATGGCTAAGGACTACACCACTCAGGCTGCGCTATACACCCATCACCAGTACATTGCTGGCTTCATCATGATGGGCGCGTTTGCACATGGTGCAATCTTCTTGATTCGGGATTACGATCCTGCGGCTAACGAGAACAACGTGCTTGCACGTGTGCTCGACCACAAAGAAGCGATTATTTCCCACCTCAGCTGGGTTTCTCTGTTCCTTGGTTTCCACACGCTTGGCCTTTACGTCCATAACGACGTGGTGGTTGCGTTTGGTACGCCTGAGAAGCAGATTCTGGTTGAGCCTGTGTTCGCACAGTGGGTTCAGGCCGCTTCTGGTAAGGCACTCTACGGCTTTGATACGCTGCTTTCCAACTCTGATAGTGTCGCTAATGCGGCAGCGTCTGGCATTTGGTTGCCCGGTTGGATGGATGCGATCAACAGCGGTAGCAACTCCTTGTTCTTGGCAATTGGGCCTGGTGACTTCCTGGTTCACCATGCGATCGCGCTTGGCCTCCACACCACCACTTTGATTTTGGTCAAAGGTGCTTTGGATGCCCGTGGTTCTAAGCTCATGCCCGACAAGAAGGACTTTGGCTACAGCTTCCCTTGCGACGGCCCTGGTCGTGGCGGTACTTGCGATATCTCTGCTTGGGATTCGTTCTACCTGGCTATGTTCTGGATGCTCAACACCATTGGTTGGGTGACCTTCTACTGGCACTGGAAGCATTTGTCCATCTGGAGCGGCAACGTTGCTCAGTTCAATGAGAGTTCTAACTACCTCATGGGCTGGTTCCGTGACTATCTCTGGTTGAACTCTTCTCAGCTAATTAACGGTTACAACCCCTATGGGATGAATAATTTGGCTGTTTGGGCTTGGATGTTCCTCTTCGGACACCTGGTTTGGGCAACTGGATTCATGTTCCTTATCTCTTGGCGTGGTTACTGGCAAGAACTCATCGAGACCATTGTTTGGGCTCATGAGCGTACGCCTTTGGCTAACCTGGTTCGCTGGAAGGATAAGCCTGTTGCGCTGTCCATCGTTCAGGCTCGTTTGGTTGGTTTGGCACACTTCACGATTGGATATGTGCTGACCTATGCGGCCTTCCTGATTGCGTCAACGTCTAGTCGATTCGGCTAATCGTTTTAATTCGCAGTCGGTGAATGAAAAGTAAAGCCCCCCCAGCAATGCTGGGGGGGCTTTGTTTTATGGATGTGTTTTCACGTGTTGGCGATAGATAAGCTATTTTCAATAGTGCCGCTGCGTGCTGAACGCTTAGGGCTTTTCTGATTTCGAGCTCTCGGACTTTTCAACAAGGTCCCGAATGCTTTGCGAGAATTCTTCTTCTAGCACCTCTAGTTTTTCTTGTAGCTGCTTTTGTTCTTGTTTCATATCTTCTAGGTCATCTAGCATCTTAAGAGTCTCTCTTCTGTGGATTTCGTTTCTAAGCCACGCTGTGTATGTGCGTAGATAGTAGCGATCGCACACGTCTTGAAAGCCAAGTTTGTGATAGAACTGGCGGCTGTGATGATTGCAGATGTGATATCGGCTGGTGAGCTGAGAGTAGCCTTGCTGAGCGAGCGTGCGAATGCTGCGACGAATGATGTGGGTGCCGATGCCTTTTCTTTGATAGGAAGGGCTCACGTACAAAAGCTCTAGGCAAGCGCCTTGTTCTTTTTTGTCGGTAAATAGGGCTGTGGCGATGACCGTCTGTGTTTTTGGGTCTTGTACGATTGTAGAAGCAGAAAGTGGCTTTCCTCTTTTCCCCTTGAAGTACAAAGAGATATCCCGGTACGCTTCTTCAAAAATTTGGTTGATAGGCCAGCCGCAAAATTCAACAGAATTGATGAAGGACGCGATGTAACCGTCAATCATCTTCTGAATGTCGTCAGGCGTTGGCACAGCAAGTGTAAGTTCTGTTGAATTTGTGTGCTCTACTATGGAAGCTGCTTCGAAGCTTAAACGAGTCTTAACACCTATGCCGCGAGGCGTGAGCCGCGCATAGCCATCCCAATATTCCGTTTTCCATCCGAGAGGTCGTTCAATCGTTTGGAATTCGTCGTAAGACATGGGAATGCGAGGAGAATCCATTGCGTTTCTTTGACTGGCTGACGTTTACGGGAATTTCGCTTTATGATAGCGGCAACTTTCCCTGTTCTCCTCGTTGTTTGTTGCTATGACACAACCCTCGAAGCCTCAGCCGCCCGCCGCAGACAAGATTGCGGAGTTTGTTCGGAAGGCGATTGTTCCGGGGGGCGTTACGGCTGGTGGGCTTGGCGCGTTTTGGTTGCTGCTGGTGAAGGATGACGTGGGGCAGGCAGTTGCTTCAGCCATTATTGGTTTAGGACTGTCTTACGGGGCGGCGATGCTCAAGCCTTTTCATGACGCAAATCGGCGGCGGGCGGATTATGCTGGTAAGCGCATCGACCAAATTACAGAAGGGGTAATTGCGGCTGCAACAGGATTTGAGGAGAAGTATTTGCGCTGTCAGGCATCGGACTGTGAGTCGGTGCGAGCAGAGGGACTTGCACAGCGGGAGGGAATTTTTGAGCCGCTGCTGAAAGATGTGTTTGTGGAGCTGCAAATTGATAGTGCTGCTCGGTTGCCAGGATTGAGTGCGAAAGCCTTACGGCAACTGGAGATGGAAGGGGTTTGCAAGCAGTCGATATGGGATTTTTTGGTTGATTCGAGGCGAGAGAAGGCGTTTCGGCAGCTGGCAATTTTGGCTTGGGGTGGCTATGGCAAGACGACGTTGCTGAAGCATGTGGCATATCGATATGGTGTGGGTGATGTTCCGAGTGGGGCACCGAAGTTAGTGCCCGTGTTGATTGTGTTGCGCAAATATCGCGACGTGTTTGCAAGTGGAGTATCGCCAGATTTGCCCGAGTTTATAGTGCAGCATCATATTCCTGATTTGCCGGAGGCGTATCAGTTGCAGCCGGTGCCGCCGAACTGGGTGAATAGCCTGCTGCGAAAAGGGCGGGCTCTGGTGATGTTTGATGGGTTTGATGAGATGCCCAGAGCGGAGCGGCCTGCGGTGGCGAAGTGGATAAATGAACAGATGCGAGCATATAGGCAGTCGGTGTTCGTGGTGACTTCTCGACCCAAAGCGTACAAAGAGCAAGATTTTGCCGACAGGTTGGTGCTGAATACGCCAATGTGGGTGCAGCCGTTTGATGATGAACAACGGCGGAAGTTTGTGGAAAGCTGGTATTTGGCTCAAGAGAAGCTGAAATCACGGCGAGATACGCCTGAAGTAAAGAAGGTGGCGACGGCAGGTGCAAGAGATTTATTGCAACAAATAGAGGCGGAATCTGAGCTGAAAGATTTGGCGAAGAATCCGCTGTTGTTGAATATGATTTCAACGTTTCATCGGCTGTATCCGGGGGCGGCGTTACCGAAGCGGCGGGTTGATTTGTATGGTGAGATTTGTGAGTTGCAGCTGAAGGCTAGGCCCAGAGATCGGCGGCTAGATACCGTGCTGCTAGAGCTGGAGCCGCAGCTAGTACTAGGTAAAGTGGCGGTAAGAATGATGCAGCAGGTGCTGAAGCGAGTGGAGCATGATCTGTTGTTGCGAGAGGTAACGCTGGCGCTGGCGGAGCATGGTGAAGCGGTTGATGCGGAAGCTTTTTTGAAAGATGTGGTGCAAATTAGTGAGTTGATTGTGCAGCAGGAAGATGAGTATGAGTTTGCACATTTGAGTTTTCAAGAATATTTGGCGGCGGCGTACATTGCGGCTGATCCATCTGAGCGGGAAGTGCCAATTTTGTATAGTTGCCTGACGCATGACTGGTGGAAGTCAACTATTTTGCTATACGCAGGCAAGACGAAAAAGCCGAGCCGATTGATTCGGGAGGCGATGCGTCAAGGAAATCATGATTTGGCCTATGCTTGCTTGCAGCAGACGACGAAGCGAGTGGATGATGAGCTGCGAGCAGAGCTAGAGAACTTGAGTGAGCAGTTACAAGATGCTCGTTATGCAGATTTGGAGCGCTACTTGCAAAATGGGCAGTGGAAAGAGGCTGATGAAGAAACGTATCGGTTAATGATTACGGAAGTAAGTAAGGAATTTGGGCAGTTGCTTGACCCAGAAGACTTACTGAATTTTCCTTGCGAACCGCTGAAGGTGATCGATGGACTGTGGGTAAAACATAGCGGGGGTAAGTTTGGCTTTAGTGTGCAGAAAGAACTGTACTTAGAATGCGGTGGCGTGCTCGATGGAAAGTATCATAAAGAAGCTTATTTAGAGCTATATAAATTATGTGGATGGGATAGAAGGGAAGAAGAGGCCCCCCTGCGGGGAGGATTCCCTAAAATGGCCCCCCTGCGGGAGGGTGGTAGGCTGTTATTATGGGTGCCCCCCATTTTTTCTCTTCTCTCGCATCCAGACTTGTAAACTGTAGCCTATAAGAGGTTCAGCTCTCTCTATCAATTTATTGTGATCGCTGTTTTTACAAAGCCAAGGGACTTTTGACGATATGATACCTGGTACCTGCTTTTAGGTTGTATCTGTAAATTTTGCAGCGGAAATATCAGGATTGAGGCAGTTGGCTAGCACGAATTCTGTCGCAGCCTTGTGCACTTCATCTATGCAGGGTTGCCAGTCTTTCCACAGGTTTATTTGTCCGGGGCTAGGTCTTTTCTACTTTCTCTGCGGTCCGTGCCTGAGGGCTGAGTCTAGTCGAAACTCTGTGATGACGTGAGCAGACTAACGTTTCAAGAAAAAACAATAGATGACTACTGAGAAGACCTTTGTAAGATAGTTGACATGGCCAAAAAGACACTGCTAGGCTAATTCTCATAGCTGTCACACGCTGAAATGCAATGGCGACGGCTACACCCGCACGAAAATTTAGCAAGCGCCCATGCTGACTGCGCCAACAGTCAACATAGGCTGACCCCTTAACTGCTCACGACAGTCAAGCGGCTTGGATTATGATGCCACAGCCACCCTGACTTAGTAAAAGTTGGGGTGGCTAAATTTTCGCGCTTTTTTCCTAAACTCTTGCTAATCCCCAAAGGAGAAAACGTGAAAATAATCACCGAAGAGACCGCAAAAACTGTTGTAACAACAGTCGTAGACTCTGTTGTTTTACCTGCTCTGGACGCAAAAACAGAGAGCTCAGGTACAGAAGAGCTAGGAATGGAACAGATATTCGAACCATTCCCTGAAGCTGATAGATGCTTGCCGTCAGATGAAAAGAATGATCAACGAGAGGAAGTGCGACATATCCTCCTCGGCAGTCCAGAGGCCATTCGGCAGACGATGCATCAGCTGCACGTGCTGAACTATGCAGAATCTTTGCTGTGGAGCCCAGTGACCGCCGTAGGTGACAGTTTGACGATTACAAAAGCGCAGGGAGAAGCGATGAGTTTGTTGCGAAGACCTGTGTAGAGCTGCGCTATCTGCTGCCGTGCTCCTGAGCGAACACTATCGCTCAGGAGCTACTTGACACTTGCTGTAATGGATAACTACTCAGGCTTGAACTCAGGGAGTCGGTCATACCTATAATCCGCCCCACGATTGAAAATCGGGGCTAACTGATTGAAGTCCGCTAAAGGGACTTAATCAGGTCTCTCCAAAAGGGCTTCAGGCTCTATGGCAAGTAGGGTAGTGTGGTTGAGATGATGATGCTTTTGGTTTTGGGTGTAAGCAATCGCGAAGTCGAGTTGTTTGCGACCTAGCGAGAAAACACCATAGTTCTGTTGCCATTTGAATTTGCAGCAGTCATCATCTGAATAGTTACTATTGAGATAGTGACTGCTGCTACCTTTTATTCGTCGAACAAATTCGGCGATGGCGATTTTGGGTGGAATGGAGACAATCAGGTGGACATGGTTGTCGATGCCACCGATGGCGTAGAGATGCGTGCCTAGTGCATCCGCTTTGTTATTACAGTATTGGTAAAGTGCTGCTTCTCGTTTGGGTGTGATCAAGGGCAGCCGCTCGTGGGTTGACCAAACCAAATGATAGTAGAGTTTCCAAAGCGACATAAGGATGGCATGCAACTAAGTAAGCTTGGCTTAGCATAGCCAAATCGAAGTGCTAGCGAACGTCATCCCCAGCCCCTTTAGTGGGCTTTATTTCGATAGCCCCGATTTTCAATCGTGGGGCGATTCTTCAAAAGCTGTAGTAGTTCTTCAGGCAATCTTGTATAACTTCATGATGGTTGAAGGCGAGTTCTGTTTTTAGTGCTTCTTCTACCGGCGTCCATTTTGCCTCTACAACCTCTCCTTTTGATACTTGAGGCTCTAGCTTAGGAAGGTCTGCTTCGCCAAGATGAAACATCAGCGCGTACTTTAGCGTGACGTTCTGGCGGCGTAGCGGCTGGCTATAAACTTCGTAGGGGTGATCTGTGTTGCCTTCAAAGCGAAAGTCTTGCATCAGCTGAGGAATATCTAGGCCGAGCTCTTCCCAAACTTCGCGGTAGACTGCGTGAGTGGTGGTTTCGTCGTAGTCTAGGTAGCCGCCGGGGAGCCCCCACATGCCCACAGCGTCTGGCAGGTCTTTTCCGCGCTGGCCGAGCGGAACGTAGGTGGTGCCTTTACTCACAAAGAACAAAACGGGTAAAACAGTGACGCTACGGCTAATCCAGATTTCTTTGCCGTCAACTTGGATGCATTGGTTGGGCGTGCTTTTGAATTTCACAAGTCTACAGATATAGGGCGCTGTTTAAAGATCATAGGGGATGCCCGCAGACATCCCCTATGATCGCACCAGTATGATCGCGCCAGTTATCCTGACTTACGCAGCGACTGTTGATTCTTCGTAGGTTGGATAGTCGGTGTAGCCCTCTGGGCCTGGGCTGTACCAGGTCTCTATAGGGGCATCTGGGTTTAGCGGCTGGTTATTAGCGAAGCGGGCCACTAGGTCAGGGGTGCTGATGTATGGGCGGCCATAGGCAATGAGGTCTGCGTCGCCAGCTGCGATCGCTTTTTCTCCTTGCTCCCGGTCGTAGCCACAGTTGCCAATAATCGTCCCATCAAATACTTTCCTAAAGTCGGCCAGCGCCATCGGCTCACCCAGCTCATGAAAGCCAAAATCCAAGCCGTCCATAATGTGCAAATATGCCAGGCCATAGCCATTCAGCTGCTGCGCGATGTAAGTGTAAGTTTCTCGGTAGTCGGGCGAGCCCATATCGTTGAACGATCCGTTTGGAGATAGTCTGACGCCAATACGATTGGCTGGCCACACGGTCATCACCGCTTCAATAATCTCCTTTAGGAAGCGATAGCGATTCTCCAGGCTGCCGCCGTACTGGTCGGTGCGTTTGTTGGTTTTAGACTGCAAAAATTCAGCAATCAAGTAGCCGTTAGCACCGTGAACCTCAACGCCGTCAAAGCCTGCGGCTTTCGCATTCTCAGCGGCTTTGCGATAGTCTTCTACAACGCCTGGAATCTCTTCGGTTTCTAACGCTCTTGGGACCTCATAGGGCTTCTTCCCCTCAGCGGTATGCGACTCGCCGCCTTCAATTTTGATCGCAGAGGGTGCAACGGGCAGCTGTCCATTTTCTTGAAAGCTGCTGTGAGAGGCTCGGCCAGTGTGCCACAGCTGCAGAAAGATGGGCGCGCCATTTTTATGGACGGCTTCTGTAACCTGTCTCCAGCCCTCTGTTTGCGCTTCGTTGTAGATACCCGGTGCGTGAACCCAGCCGTTGCCCTGTTTAGACGGCGCAGTCCCTTCGGAAATGATTAGCCCAGCGCCTGCTCTTTGGGCGTAGTATTTAGCCATAAGTGCATTGGGCACTCTGTCTTCGCCTGCGCGGCCACGGGTCATTGGTGGCATGACGACGCGATTTTTTAGTGCTAGAACGCCCATTTGATAGTTGCTCAGCAGGTGCGGAACGTTTGTTGAATCAGTCATAAGTGAAGTGTTGTTGCTTATAAAATCGAAGCGGATAAAATCGAAGCGGATAAAATCGAAGCGAGATAAGCCTTAGTTCAGTCAAGTTGTTTAACCGCAGACTTCTTTTACGCTATCTAGCGTTTGCACTTTGTTCCACCAGTCTTTTAGCTTTGGTGCGTTGGCAGTGACGGCCTCGAACTGAGGCGTTTTAGAGAGATAAACAAAGATGGGAATCAGGTAGAAATCTGCGATGGTGAGGCCGCTGCCGAAAAGGTAAGGATTGCCTGTAGCAATGTCTTCGATGGCGTTGAGTGCTTTTTGCGTAGGCGCGATCGCACTTTCTACAGCCTGCTGATCTATCTCTTTTCCCTGACCTGGCTTTACCAGGTTCTCAATCGTCAGTACGCTGACTGCTGGGCTATACAAATAGCTGCTAACGATGCTTATGATTTGGTACATGTGCGATCGCGTCATCAGGTCAGCCGGCGCAAATTTCCCCGCCGCAAACTTCTCATTAATGAAATACGTAATCGCATTGATCTCATACAGCGTGTCTCCTTCTATTTCTAGCGTAGGAATTTTGCCGAATGGATGCTTGCTTAAATATGAGTCTGTTTTGTTGTCACCGTTAAAAATGCCAATGTCTTTTAGACCATAGTCAACGTTCGCTTCCGCTAGTAACAGACGGGCCGTACGAACGTAGGTGCTGATAGGCGTGCCGTAGAGGGTGATGTTTGCCATAAAAAGTAGACGAGAAAAATATTTAATAGAAAGCTACAGCAGAGGGGTATGTCTGGTCTATTCCTCCGAATACCTCGTCAAACGACTGCGACTATAGTAGACCAGTCGTCTACAAAACAAATTTATGGCTGACTCAAAAAACTTAAATCTAACCAGCGGTAGATTTAAGCAGAGATAGCGTCTGTGTCAGTTGTCTGTTCAAGTGTCTGCTCGAACAGGACCTGAATAAAGATGTGCAGCGGTGCGCTAGAGCGGGTGACTTTTGCGAGCAGCATAGCACCCTGCCACCCAGACAGAATGAACTTTGCTAAATCGGTTGAGCTGCTGCTGCTATGACGGTCTAACTCTGCTGACTGGTAGGCCGCTTCTATGCAGTCAGCAAATTGCGTCTCCCATCGATTGAGTATCTGATTGAGGCGATCGCGAAAAGGCTCATTTTGAGCCGATAGCTCCTGAGCCAGATTACCAATCAGACAGCCGGTTCTATATTGGCTATTCTCCATCTCATCAATTCCGTGCTCAAAGTATCGAGTCAGCCGGGTAAGCGGAGAGAGTTGTTGATTGCTAATTGTCGCATCTAGTTTTGCCTGATACTCGCAGGCAAAGTCTTCAATAATAGCGAGCCCAAAGTCTTCTTTACTCTCAAAGTAGTAGTAAAAAGAGCCTTTGGGCACGCCCGCTGTTGTGAGAATATCGCTCAGCCCTGTGGCATTAAAGCCCTGTCGAACAATGAGGTCGCGGCCCACTCGAATGAGATCATCTCTTTTGTGAGTACGTTTCATCGTGTCTGGGTAATGCGGCTCAATACGCTCAATCTAATACATCAGGATCTAATATTCCTAGATCTATAGTCTCTAGATGACGCAGGGAGCCGATAGCTTCGCTGATGGTGATGGTTTAGCCGAGGCGATCGCCAATCGCTGCCTCTAGCGCATCTGCCATGCTGACACCGTCCGCTGCTGCCTTAGCTTTAAGCTTGGCAAACAGCTCGTCCGTCATCCCGACGCGGTTGCGGCGTCGGCCAGAACCGACCGGTTTGGCCGGTGTGTAGGTTTCGCTGAAGGTGCGCAGGGCTTCAAACGTGTAGCGATCGCAAAAATCACCAAAGCTCTCCCCTTCACTTCTGTTCTGCTTAAAGCAGGCAAACAAAGGCTCTAGCACCTTTTCCAGATTGTCTTCATGCAGCTTGTCCATATATGGGCGGGCCAGCCGAGTCTGATTGGGACTGCCGCCTAGCCACAGCTGATAGCTTTTGGGTGCTTGGCCTACAAAGCCCAACTCCGCCATGTAAGGACGCGCACAGCCATTCGGGCAACCTGTCATTCTGGTGACAAACGTCTCATTTTTTAGCCCCAGCTTGTTCAACAGCTTGCGAATACGCATCAGCATGCTGGGGATAATGCGCTCAGACTCGGTAACAGCTAGGCCACAAGTTGGCAGTGCCGGGCAGGCCATCGAGTAGCGCTCTAGTGAATCTATCTTGCTATCGGGCGTAATCCCATCGCGATCGAGAATCGCCTGAATCGCCGCTTTATCTTCTGGGTTGATATCGCAAAGAATAACGCTTTGGTTAGGCGTTACTCGCATCGAGACTTTGAAAGTTTCAACAATCTCTTTGAGCGCTGCTTTGTTGCGGAGCTTACCCTGGTTGTGCACCCGCCCATTGCGCACATGCACTCCCACAAACAGCTTGCCATCCCCCTGCTCATGCCAGCCCAGGTAATCTTCAAACTTCCAGGGTGGCAGCTCTCTGTAGGGTTCTAGCTTTTTACCAAAGCGTTTCTCAACTTCAGCAATGAACTTAGGCAATCCCCACTGATGCACCAAATACTTCATTCGAGCTAGGCGGCGATTGTATCGCTCACCATAGTCTCTTTGAGTAAAGACAATCGCTTTAGCTAAGTCATAAACATCGTCTTTATCAACGTAGCCGATGTGGTCCGCGACACGTGCAAAGGTTTCTGACTTATTGTGCGTGCGGCCCATGCCACCACCTGCCATGACGTTAAAGCCTTGAAGCTGGCCGTTTTCGTCTGTGATAACAACAAAGGTGATGTCTTGGGTGTAGGCATCTACAGAGTTGTCACCAGGAACCGTGACTGCACACTTAAACTTGCGCGGTAAGTAGTAAGTGTTGTAAATCGGTTCGATAGAGGTTTCAAAGTCTGTACTGACTCGGCCACCTTTGCGCGCGGCCACCACCGCAGGATCTTCTTCTGTGGTGATAGCTTTTTCTCCGTCTAGCCACACTTCGTAGTAAGCCGGGGTCTGAGGCGTGAGCAAATCAGCAATATTCTTGGCATACTTGCGTGCAATGACGTACTCAGGCTTGTCTTTGTAGGGGGCAGGCGGTGCCATGACGTTTCTGCTCAGGTCGCCGCAGGCTCCGAGCGTAGAGCCCATGCTGTTGATGATGTCTGCCAGCGTCGCCTTCAAGTTTTTCTTGAGAATGCCGTGCAGCTGAAAAGCCTGACGAGTTGTCGCCCGGATGGTCCCATTGCCGTACTTATTAGAAATATCGTCGAGCGTGAGATACAGCTCAGGTGGAATGTAGCCGCCCGGATTACGCAGGCGCAACATCATGGAGTATGGCTTTTCTTGACCGCGTACGACATTGTCGCGATCGTACTGCTGATAAGAGCCATGAAACTTTAGAATTTGAATACCAGCTTCAGTGAAGTGGGTCGTGTCTTCTTTTAGCTCGGTTGCCACGGGTTCTCGCAGAAACTGACTGCGCTCTTTTATGCCTTCGAGCTTAGACACCTTTTTTTCGGCTGGTGGTCGGAGTGGCGTTTGAACCATGAGGAGAATCGCTGGGGAGATCGTTAATTTGAAAAGGTATGGTGATTTTCCTTCAGTGCTATCGGCTTTTAGCAAAAATATTTCTGAAGAAAGTCAAACTAGAGCAGTGCAAGGAAAATATTAAACACCGGTAATCCGGTCGGGATTTCGGTGTTTATGTCAAAATTCTAGCACTGTGATCACGCCCCGGCGGCCAGATTTGAAGAAAACGAATCATTGTGATCACATAATTCAATGTTCTTAAACATTCCAACTTGATTCTTTTTGTGATGCGCTATGGCTGATTCGATGATGTACAGCGAGGAAATGTTCGTATTCCTCACCCCCGACGCGACGGAAACCTTTATGACGCCGCCAGAACTGTTAGAAAAGCTAAAAGAAGTGCTGACGGCTTATGACGGTGTGCTGCCACCAGAATTACAAAAAATGACCTCCGCCGAAGCGCAGGCCAAATACTTGCTAGAAACGCACTGTGAGTTTGAGACCGCTCCGGGCGAGTCTGTGCAGTGGTATGCCGTACGCCTAGAGAA
Organism: uncultured Synechococcus sp.; assembly: GCA_937911865.1. Taxonomy (GTDB): domain Bacteria; phylum Cyanobacteriota; class Cyanobacteriia; order Phormidesmidales; family Phormidesmidaceae; genus Phormidesmis. Next base: position 14,836 of record CALDSK010000303.1, on the reverse strand, counting down.
GTGATCGGATTATCTGCTAGGCAACCACTGCTTTCATTGCCAGGGCGACTTTTTCCTCATCTGCTTGTGTCACTTCTGCGGTAATGCCAGGCCCAAAGAATGTTTCGATCTTGGGCTGCTTCTCTTCCCACTTTTCAAACGGCACAAAGGGTGAATCGAACTCCAGTACCAGCGTGTAAGCACCGTCGCGCTGCTCTTCGTGCAGGCCCGAGAGTACAGGGCGCTGAGTGTCGTTGGGGCTAAGGCCCAAGCGCTCTAGGGTTTCATCTAGGTGAGCTTCCTGTCCATAGCGGTAGCGCGTGACATCCTTTCGCACCTGGGTTTGCGTTTGGGTGGCTTGGTCTCTCAGCGCTATCACGGTCTCGCTGGTCGGTTGGGTGTAAGGCACAGGCGGCAGCTCGGCTGCGCGTAGGGCAAGTCCACCCAATAAGATAGGCACGCCGTAAAAGAAGCCCACCAGATTCAATGTGGCATTCTCTTGGGCATAGGCGACGAAGCCAAGGGCGGTGAGCAGAGCCCCTACTACGAGGAGAACAGTACCGAGGGGGATCTTACGCATAGTGAATAATGTTTTTGAAAAGACGGTCGGTTAGGCACGGGTGCAGATGCGCTGCGGCCCATATGTGCTTAGTATGTAATAACTCTATAGCTCCTGTCATATAGCTTTCAGCCTATTGACAGACGATGTCCGTAGCCTGGACAACGCTATATGACGAGTAGTTAATGAATGCACTCATCAATTACTCTATAAAGAAATGTAACTCATCTCGGAGACGCCTTGGCTATGGAATTTTCTGCTCTACAAACCAGAATTGAGCTAATTCGCTCAAAAAGACAGTCTTTGCTAAAGCTGCTTGAGCAGCCAGGCATTGGAACTTTGCGAATTGATATCAACCAGGCGCTAGAAGAAATGGATGATTTGCTAGAAGAGTTTGAGCGCGCTTTTCCTGGTCAGGTAGCCTCTTAAGCAGGGTTGTGTCATAGACTTAGACAATCGATTTAGACAATCAATTTAAGAGTACTTAGTTTTAACGATGGGAAGAACGTTTACTGCTGAAGTTACGCACCAGGGCAAGGTTCACACGGTAGAAGTGCCAGATGACCAGCCTATTTTGGACGTGCTTCAGGCGGCTGGTCTAGACCTGCCCTTTTCTTGTAGCGCAGGTGTATGTACGACTTGCGCAGCGATGATTACTGAAGGCTCTGTAAATCAGGAAGATGGTATGGGGGTAAGCCCGGAATTGCAGGCCGATGGCTATGCGCTGCTGTGCGTTGCGTTTGCAACGTCTGATCTAAAACTGGAAACAGAAAAAGAAGATGAGGTCTATGCCCGGCAATTTGGTCAGCCGGGGTAAGGGGCGCACTTGTTCAAGATTTGTATAGACCCCGTATTTTTGTAGCCGCGTCATCGTGCCAATTCAATGCAAACTCAATTGATTACGTTCCAGGTCTCTATGCAAGCGCCGCCCAGTAAGCTACGTTCGGCGGCGCTTGGCACTGATGTTTTGCGCTCTGATGCTTTGCGATCGCACATCGAAACCCAACTGCGCACTCACGGTGATCCGCTCCGCTGGGCCATCACGAAGATAGATACTGCTAGCCAAACAGCCCATGTGGAAGCCGTCGTGACTTCTCTTACATGATTCTTGCTCCCATGACTTTTGCTTCATGACCTTTGCCTGCCAAAAGCCGCACACCACTGTGCTGATTATCCCGACTGGCATTGGTGCTGCGATGGGTGGCTATGCTGGTGACGCACTGCCGATTGCACGAACGCTCGCAGGCGTGACCGATCGACTAATTACGCATCCCAATGTGCTAAACGGCGCGCAGCTGTACTGGCCAATGCCGAATGCATACTACGTAGAAGGCTACGGGTTAGACCAGTTTGCTGCCGGTCGCTGGTCTCTCAATCCGGTTCATCAAAACGCCATCGGGCTGGTGATTGATCAGGGTATGGAAGCCGAGTTGCGCTGGCGTCATTTGCAGGCGGCCGATGCTGCTCGGGCCACGCTGGGCCTAGACGTAAAGGCTCATGTCGTGACGGACATGCCCTTGGGGGTGACGCTAAAGACTGCTGAATCAGGCGCTTCCTGGGGCACGCTGGCCAATCCTGGAAGCCTGCTACGCGCGGCTGAACGGCTGATCAAAGAGGCAAAAGTACAAGCGATCGCTGTGGTTGCCCGCTTCCCAGCTGACGAAGCTTCAGAAGCGCTCAATGCTAACCGTCAGGGAAACGGGGTCGATTTACTCGCGGGTGCAGAAGCTGTGATTAGCCACTTGGTGGTTCGCACCTTCAAAATTCCCTGTGCCCATGCCCCGGCGCTAGCGCCGCTGCCGCTAGATACGGAGGTTTCTCCTCGCTCAGCGGCTGAGGAAGTGGGCTACACTTTCCTGTCGTGTGTGTTAGCTGGGCTTAGCCGGGCTCCGCAGTTTGCGTCGGCAGAATCAGGTGCTAAGTCAGGCGCTAGGTCAGGTGCTATTTGGGCAGACGATGTTGATGCGGTGATCTTGCCAGAGACTGCTTTTGGTGGTGCGGCGGTGATGAGTTTGGCCCAGCGGGCGGCTCAGGTGATTGCAGTGAGAGAAAATACAACGGCAATGGCTGTAACGCCAAAGGACTTAGGCATCCCAGCAATCGCTGTTAATACTTATTTGGAAGCAGTCGGCGTTATTGCTGCCTACAAAGCGGGGGTCGCCCATAGTGCTCTGATGCCTCGGATCCCTCCGCTTCCCAAAATTCCTGCTTCTAGGTCTTTGCCTGATCCTTCCTTTACGCTCTCTGGGCAACCTCTGTGATCGAAGGTATTCACCAAAACTCATAGGAAAACGTTAGATTAAAAGTCAGGAATTTCCTTACTTCCTGCGGTATCTTTTGAATAACCCTACCAAGAACTATCTTTAGTCATTTGGCTCGCATCAGGCTAAGACGCTGTAACGTTATTTTCTGCCTCCATACCTGTGCCATAAATGACTGGTCCAACTCGCTGAAAAACCTGAGGAAAAAACGATATGGGACTGTTTGATCGCGTTAGCCGAGTCGTGCGCTCTAACCTAAACGCAGCGGTAAGCTCTGCTGAAGATCCTGAAAAGATCCTGGATCAAGCCATCATTGATATGCAAGAAGACCTGGTGCAGATGCGCCAGGCGGTTGCAAAAGCGATCGCATCTCAAAAACGCGTTCAACAGCAGGCAGATAAGGCCCAGTCCGCCTCGACCACCTGGCAGCAACGGGCTCAGCTCGCTCTTCAAAAAGGTGAAGAAGACCTGGCCCGTGAGGCACTGGTCCGCAAAAAGACCTATACCGAAACTGCCACTAGCCTAAAGGGACAGCTCGAACAGCAGTCAGCTTCTGTCGATACGCTCAAGCGCCAGCTGATTGCGCTAGAGAGCAAGATTTCTGAAGCGAAGACTAAGAAAGACATGCTCAAGGCTCGCGCTAGTGCGGCTAAAGCCAACGAGCAGCTGCAAAAGAGTGTGGGTACTTTGGGCACCAGCAGTGCGATGGGTGCCTTTGAGCGCATGGAAGAAAAAGTACTGCAAATGGAAGCCAGTGGTCAGGCTGCGGCTGAGCTAGCAGGTGCTGATTTGGAGAGTCAGTTTGCTTCCCTAGAATCGGGTAGCGATGTGGACTACGAACTTGAAGCTATGAAAGCCCAGATGCTGGGCGGCGCGTCTCCGGCTCAAGGGTCTCTGCCTGCTGCTGACGAATCTGCTGCTTCACCTCAAGATGCCGCTGCGCCCAAAGACGCGGCTGTAGACGCTGAGCTAGAAGCTCTAAAGTCTGAGCTAGATAACCTGTAAGCTTATTCCCAGCAGCGGTTGGTAGGCCCTGGTAGACCCTTGTTAGATAAGTGCCTTATAAGACAGATGCCTTGTAAGACAGACGCCTTGTAAGACAGATACCTTGTAAGATAGCTTCTTCAATTGCCAGCTTGTTCCTTTTCCTCATTACTCCCCTGCCTGGGCTTACCCCCAGGTGGGGGATGTCATTTTATTGTTTTCATTTTTCGACCCATGCAAATTGCTGACCGTCTCGCTCCGCTTCAAGCCAACGTCTTTGCTGATATGGACAGCGCGAAAACGCAGGCGATCGCGCATGGCAAAAAGATTATCGATCTGTCGCTAGGCTCTTCTGATTTAGCCACGCCCCCTCATGTGTTAGAGGCGATCGCGACAGCCCTACAAGATCCGGATACTCATGGCTATGCGCTGTTTAACAGCACACATGATTTTCGAGTGGCCACCGCTGAATGGTACGAGCAAAAGTTTGGTCTAAAGGTTGATCCGGATACAGAAGTGATGCCACTGATCGGCTCTCAAGAGGGCACGGCCCACCTCCCGCTGGCTGTTATGAACCCGGGTGACGTAGCCCTGCTTCAAGATCCGGGCTATCCTTCTCACGCCGGTGGGGTTTACCTGGCAGGCGGCATCATTCATCCGATGCCACTGTTGGCAGAAAACGGCTTTCTGCCCGTGTTTTCGGATATTCCTCAAGCTGTGCTGGCAAAATCGCGCATGATGGTACTGAGCTATCCGCACAACCCTACTACAGCGATCGCGCCCCTTACTTTCTTAAAAGAAGCGGTCGCCTTCTGTCAGCAGCACAATATTGTCTTGGTGCATGATTTTCCCTACGGCGACCTGTGTTTTAACGGGACATCAGCACCCTCTGTGCTACAGGCTGATCCTGAGAAATCAGTCTCTATTGAATTTTTTACGCTGTCTAAGTCCTACAACATGGGTGGCTTTCGCGTTGCCTACGCCATTGGTAACGCTCAACTCATCAAAGCGCTGCGACAGGTGAAAGCCACGGTCGATTTTAATCAGTATCGCGGCATTTTGCGAGGTGCGATCGCCGCGCTGACCGGTCCACAAGACTGTGTTGAGCAGGTGGTCGATACCTTTGCGAGTCGGCGAAATGCCGCGATAACCGCGCTCAACGCTATTGGCTGGTCGGTTCCTCTGCCGGCTGCCACTATGTACATCTGGGCAAAGTTACCACTTTCCTTACCTCATCGGTGGGCTACAAATTCTATCGACTTCTGTCAGGCGCTGGTTGCACAGACGGGTGTTGCCCTCGCACCAGGACGTGGTTTTGGTCAGTCGGGAGAAGGCTACGTTCGGTTTGCGTTAGTGCACTCTCCTGAGGTTTTAGAGACTGCTATCAAAAAGATTGGCGAGTTTGTGGCGACTAGCGAGCAGATCAATGAGCCCAAAGCGGCTACATCTAAAGAACTTATAAATAAGTGATTATTGTGTGATCTGCGTCGATACTTCCTGATGATAGGTGGCACATAATGTATCAAATTAATGTGCTCCCTCTGCGATTGGTACGGAGTCGCCAATCATGATGCCCTCCTCGCGAAAACAGCCGGTCAGAAAGCAATCGGTTCACAAGTTATTGAGCCATTGCTACAGCCAGTCTCCGGAGCCATCATTTGGCCAACAGTCACCCAATCAGCCTTTGGGCAAAGTGCTGATATTGGAGCATGACGCCAGCAATCGTATCTTGTTCGCTGACTATCTAGAGCAGTGCGGCTACAGCGTTTCTCCGTTGGCTGACGAGCAGCAGATCTTTCAACGGTTAGCTGACTATCAACCCGATGTATTGATCTTAAACCTCAAAATGCCTGTTATGGATGGCTACAGCGTCATCGAACAGCTGCGCTCGAACGAGACCTGGAAGCATCTAGCTATTTTGGTCGTCAGTGGCTACAGCCTCGCTACCGCTAAGCAAAGGGCCTATCGTTTGGGCGCGAACGCCTACCTTACCAAGCCTATTTTTCCGGCTGAGTTGAGTACGACTGTCGCTGCGTTAATCGATTCGGCTGCCGTTTGAGCCGTTATCGTCAGACTGCGCTGAGTCGTCAGCCTGTTGCTTGAGATAGTCTTCTACCATTTTGTTCAGGTGCTGCACTGAGCTGCCTACCTCTACGATGGTTGACTCTAGTCGATTAGAAATAATCGCCATTGACTGGAGTTCATTCAAAATTTGGCCGACGGCTTCTTGATACTGGTGTTCAAATTCTTGTGTATTCACAACGATTAGAAAGTGACTGGTATTAACTTATACCCGAAAATGCTAAGTCAATACGGGTAATATGGCTCTTTTCCCATGGAATCTTGTTGGTTATGCGTCATTTTTAAAGGTGATCTTATTAAAAGATATCGAACATGCGCTCTACGTAGATTTATGCACCTGTTTTTCACACAGCGTGAGCAGTCAGTAGATAGCCAGTGAATAAATAGCAGCGATCGCTACCGTGATTTTTCAAAAAATGGTCGGTTATCCCTTCCTTAGATTCCGTGAAGATTCACAGCAGAGGGTAAAAACACCCCTTACCATATTTGATGAGTAGTCACTGTCTAAGCGATTTGTGATTCTAAGCGATTTGTGATTCGTCTAGCCGTGTTTCTACTTATTAGTTCTCTCGGTATCAACTTTTTCCGCCTTGAAAACCCTATTGCAAGATCATGAACGGCTAGAAGCGCGGCTCAAAGAAATCCCTCAGGAGCCGGGCGTCTATTTTATGAAAGATGAGACGGACCAAATTCTCTACATTGGTAAGTCGAAAAGCTTGCGAAATCGAGTGCGCTCTTATTTTCGTGAAGCGGCCCATCATCACACGCCGCGGATTGCCACTATGGTGCGTAGCGTGGCCGATATTGAGATTATTGTGACCGATACGGAAGCGGAGGCGTTGGCCCTAGAGGCCAATTTGATCAAGCAGCATCAGCCTCACTTCAATGTGCTGCTAAAAGATGACAAAAAGTACCCCTATCTATGTATTACCTGGGGCGAAGACTATCCACGAATTTTTATCACGCGTAAGCGACGTAAAGATGCCAAGAGTCGCTATTACGGCCCTTATGTAGATACGGGGTTGCTGAGGCGAACGCTGCAAATCTCTAAGCGCATTTTTCCGTTGAGGCAGCGGCGACAGCCTCTGTTTAAAGATCGCCCTTGCTTGAATTATGACATTGGTCAGTGCCCGGGGGTTTGTCAGGCGCTGATTACGCCGGAGGACTATCACAAGATAGTGCAGCGAGTGGCGATGGTTTTTCAAGGGCGATCGCATGAGCTAATTGATATGCTGACAGCCAAAATGATGAAGGCCTCTGAAGAGATGGACTTTGAAAAGGCTGCTATTATTCGCGATCAGATTAAAGGGCTTGAAACGCTGGGCGCGCATCAAAAGGTGGCCCTACCAGACGATACGATTTCTAGAGATGCGATCGCGCTATCTGCTGATGACGAACATGCCTGCGTTCAGCTATTTCAAATAAGAGCTGGTCGCCTGGTTGGCAGATTGGGCTTTGTGGCTGAAACAGACTCAGGTACGCCGGGCGAAATTTTACAGCGTGTGCTCGAAGAGCATTATCGCCTGGTTGATCCCGTTGAGATCCCAGCAGAGATTTTGGTACAGCATCCGCTGCCTGACAGTGAAATTCTCGCTGAGTACCTGTCCGTTCAAAAAACGCGTAAGGTCACTGTTGAGATTCCGCAGCGGCAGATGAAGGCAGAACTGCTAGAAATGGTTGAACGTAACGCTCAGTATGAACTGGCGAGAACCCAGCGATTTGCCGATCGGAACAACCAGGCTATGGAAGATCTCGCGGAGCTGGCCGACCTGCCAGGGGCACCAAAGCGTATAGAAGGCTACGACATCTCTCACATTCAGGGCTCGGATGCGGTTGCGTCTCAGGTCGTTTTTGTGGATGGCCTGCCGGCTAAGCAGCACTATCGCACTTACAAAATTAAAAATCCCACCGTCACCAGCGGTCACTCTGACGACTTTGCCAGCATGGCCGAAGTTATTCGACGACGCTTTCGTCGGTACGCAGAAGACCCTAAAAAACAGCGAGTAGGCAATCCTGACTGGCCCGATTTAGTGATGATTGACGGTGGAAAGGGGCAGCTGTCGGCGGTAGTCGCTGAGCTAGAAGATATGAATTTGCTCGGTGAGTTGCGGGTGGTAAGTCTGGCCAAAAGGCGCGAAGAAATTTTCTTGCCAGGTGAAAAGCAGCCGCTAGACACAGAGGCCGATCAGCCAGGTGTTATGCTGCTACGGCGGCTAAGGGATGAAGCGCATCGGTTTGCGGTTAGCTTTCATCGAAAGAAGCGCACGGCTCGGATGCGGCGATCGCGCTTAGAAGATATTCCAGGGCTAGGCCACCATCGTCGTAAGCAGCTTCTCGCTAACTTCCGCTCCATAGACTACATTCGAGAAGCTTCGCCCAAGCAGCTGGCGACCGTCGATGGCATTGGTCCTCAGCTAGCCCAGCAAATCTATGAGTATTTTCATCCTTCAACAGCCTCTTAGCTTGCGCAAACGAGAGTCAGCATAAGAAGACTGCGGATGCATCCGTAAAACCAACAGCTTTAGGAGGCGGCTTCATTACTTTCAGTGAAGTCGCTTTTTCGTATGTTTACTGACATTTATTCACCTATTTGATAGCTAGCTCAAAATGCGAGAATCGCTACCTAAATAGCTGTTCAAGAAAAATACTATAACAGTGTGATTTTGGATACAGTTTTAATTTCAATAGTTAGGGATAAAAATCATGTTTGCCTTTATATATGTTTCGTAATGAAAAAATATTTAGAATCATTAAAACTGCCTTGGCTGAAATCTAAAGCAAACCTGTATTTATGCATCCATTAGCGTCAAAAAATAGATGCTTTACGCCGCTAAAAATAGCGCATAAGTACCTACCAAGACTTGGTGGGCTGGGGCTTTCATCATCCTGGGGATCGGTCTCATAGAAAGCGATCCCCAGGATTTTATATATCTTTAGACCCCTTGGCGGCCCCCGCTGTAGTTGTCATAATGAATAGGTCGATGGAAGAAGCAAACGCTGAGTAACTGTTCTAATGTTCTGTAAAAACGCAGAAGCGTTTACTTCTCTAACCTTTGAGTAATGTCATCAGTATTTTAAAAACTATGAAGGCCCAGGAAAAAACACCTCAGTCACTTTTAGATTCATTTCTGTTAGATGGGGAAAGAAAGATGCCTGTTTCTGCAACCGTGCAGAGAGTACATTGCCCAACTTGCGGTAGCTCTGCAGAGCGCTACCATTTGTTAGAACTATCGAGAGTTCGAACGCAGTGCTCACGATGTGACTACCTGATGGTTTCCTGTACCAAGACCGGACGTGTCATTGAAGCCTACGCACCTAGTTTTTCCCCTTCAATGTTGGCGGCTAGCTAGTAAAGCTTCTGGCCGATAAAGCGCAGCGGTAGCTCTATCGACTGATTCAGTGTCTATATAATTACTCCTAAAAGTGAAAGGCGCATCTCTCTGTAGGGATGCGCCTTTCACTTCGTTGCTTATTCTTCGTAAAACCCTGCAAAACTCAGACTATGTGATGCTTCTCTGTGAGACCCTGCAAAATTCAGACTATGTGATGCTTCTTCGTAAGACCCTGCAAAACTCAGACTATATGATGCTTTGAATTATCGACGAGTAAAGGCTTGCTTAAGCGCCACAATCACTTCAGCGGGTTCTACTGCTGGCTCTGCGCTTGCCGTTGGTAAGGAATTTAGCCCTAACAACGCATACAAAGCTACCGTGATAGTCGTGGCCTGCATTAATTTGACAAACATGTGTAATCTCCTCTCACCCAGCTATTACTTAGATTAGTGAGCCCAGAGAGTATGGCGAATCAAGACTGGTCCCCAATCTGAACTGTCACAACATTCGGTAGCTAAGAGACGCAATATCAAGGCTTCGTAGGCTCGTTTACCTGTCTACGTAACTACCGTGTAAGAATAGCGACTGCTGCAATATCTTCCTTAGGATAACTTGTGCGTTTAGTCGCCCTGATGTAAGTGCAGTAAAGATTTAAGCTGTTAAAACAAGCGTTTGTATAAGTTGAACGGCTCATTTCGCGGGTATCAGTATATGCACGGGTATCCACGGCTGTTGTTTCGGTGAGTACAATGCCTTTGGCCGTAGTGTAAGGAGAACTTCTTTGAAATTAGCGTTCATCATCGACCCAATTGAGCGATTGGATCCTGGTCATGACACCAGTGTGGCAATGATGGAATCGGCCCAGATTTTGGGGCATGAGGTATATGTGACCGGGGCTGAGCGGTTAGGGGTGATTGAAAGCCGTGCCTATGGATGGCTACAGCCAATGAATATGAAACCGGTTGTGCAGGCAGAAGATCGTTGGATTAGCGAGTCAGACTGGTACACGCTGGGTGAGGCCTTATGGCAGCCGCTGGAAACGATGGATGCGGTCTTTATGCGTCAAGATCCTCCTGTGACCGTGCCCTATCTTTACGTCACCTATATTCTCGATTACATAGATAGCCAGAAGACGCAGGTGATTAATGCCCCCGCAGGGCTGAGAGCTGCTAACGAGAAGATGTACGCTTTGCAGTTTACAAAAGCGATTCCTGAAACGATTGTTAGTACTGATCAGCAGGCGATCCGAGAGGCCGTGGAACGGTGGGGCTCTGGTGTGCTAAAGCCTTTGGGGGGGAAGGGCGGTGAGGGAATCTTGTTTTTAGAAGGGGGCGATCGCAACTTTAACTCCATTATTGAAGTGAGTACGCATAAAGGCAAAGAACCCGTGATGGTACAGACCTATTTACCCGCTGCTAAAGACGGTGATAAGCGAGTAATTTTACTGAACGGCGATCCGATCGGTGCGGTAAACAGAGTGCCGACCGGTAAAGAATTTCGCGGCAATATGGCTGTGGGTGGGCGGAGTGACAAATCTGAATTGACTGAACGCGATTTAGAGATTTGTCAGCAGGTCGCCCCTGCGCTTAAACGTGATGGCCTAATCTTTGTCGGTATCGATATTATCGGTGGCTATCTGACTGAGGTAAACGTGACGAGTCCAACTGGAATTCGTGAGATTGACCGCTTGAATGACGTTCGCTTAGGCAATCAGGTGATGGAGTGGGTTGAGAAAGCTGCTCAGTAGGGCTGTTCGATTTTTGTTTGCTGTTTGTCTGTGTTTGCCTGAATGGCTATAAATTCTTTTGCTCGCATTCCTCAAAGCGATCGTTACTGGCTGTGCAATGGACAGGTCCTGTCAGGGTTACTGCCTGACAGTGGTGGGTCAGCCCTAAGTCATGGGCATGAAGACTTACTGGCTGTTGATGTAGAAATTAAAGATTCTTTAGTCAATGCAATTGCGCCAGCAGGAACTTACCGGGAGATAGCTGGCATAGAGCCTGCACATCCTTGTGTGGATTTGAATTCAGGGCTGATCTGGCCTTGCTTTGTTGATATGCATACGCATCTCGACAAAGGGCATATCTGGCCGCGTAGCCCTAACCCAAACGGAACATTTGGCGGCGCACTAACAACAGTAAAAGAAGACAGTGAATGCCACTGGCGAGCGGAGGATGTGTACCGCCGAGCAGAATTTGGCCTGAAGTGTAGCTATGCCCACGGTACGCAGGCCATTCGCACTCACTTAGATGCGTTTGATCAGCAGGCTGATATTAGCTTTGGCGTATTCAATCAGCTGCGGCAAGAATGGGCCGACAGAATTCAGCTACAGGCTGTGTGTTTAGTTACTTTGGATTATTTTCTGACGCCGCAGGGTGAAGCTTTGGCTGATTTGGTCTCAGCGTCTAGAGGGATTTTGGGCGGTGTCGCTTTCATGAACCCGAATATTGTTCAGCAGATTGATCGGGTGTTTGAGCTAGCTACAGAACGGGGGCTGGATCTAGATTTTCATACGGATGAGAGTTTAGACCCTGATGAGATTACGCTGCGTTTGGTGGCAGAAGCCGCCGTTCGGCACAATTTTGCCGGACAGATTACCTGTGGGCATTGCTGTAGCTTGTCTGTACAGTCTGACTCGGACGTGCGAGCGACCCTTGATGCGGTTAAGGCGGCTGGGATATCGATTGTGAGTTTGCCGATGTGTAATCTGTATTTGCAAGATCGGCAGCAGGGGCGGACGCCTCGGTATCGGGGCGTGACGATTTTGCGGGAGCTGCAGGCGGCGGGTGTGAAATGTGCGATCGCCTCTGACAATTGCCGCGATCCCTTTTTTGCCTATGGTGACCATGACGGTTTAGAAGTATTTACGCAATCTGTACGCATCGGCCATTTGGATCATCCGATTGGCGATTGGCCTCGGGCGATTACGGCGAACCCGGCTGAGATGATGGGATTAGACGATGTAGGAACTATTCAGGTAGGTAGTTCGGCGGACTTTGTCGTGTTTAAAGCACGGAGTTTTAATGAACTGATTGCGAGACGGCAGTGCGATCGCGTTGTTATTCGAAAAGGTAAGCAAATCGACACTGCCCTGCCTGACTATGCCGAGTTGGATACTCTCTACAGCTGATACTCTCTACAGCTAAAGTGGCTAACCTTCAAAAAACAATCCCTAAGAATGCTAGCCCAGAAGGAACAGCATTCTTAGGGATTGTTTTTGTTGGTTAGCCCTTGAAAATTAGCTGAAGATTAGCGCTTGAAGGCTGGTCTGGCTGCTTGCCGCGGGCCTATGCTGCAACGGTTGCAGGTAAGTAGCCCATTTCTTCGAGCTTAGCGATTACTTTGTTCACGCTTTCATCTAAAGTTTCCTTGTGAGTTTCACAGTTTACTTCAGGGTTGGTGGGTGCCTCGTAAGGATCGCTGATACCGGTGAACTGCTTGATCTCACCAGAGCGAGCCTTCTTGTATAGCCCCTTCACGTCGCGCTCTTCACAGACTTCTACCGGTGCACTTACATACACTTCCATGAAGTCACCAATACGCTCACGAACTTCCTCGCGAATAGCACGGTAAGGAGAAATTGCAGCAACCGTTACAATCACACCGTTGCGAGTGAGCAGGTCAGCTACAAAGCCGATGCGGCGTACGTTTTCATCTCTGTCTTCTTTGCTGAAGGTCAATCCTTTCGTGAGGTTGGTGCGTACGATATCGCCATCCAAAACCTCTAGCTTGACGCCGCGATCGCGCAATTTAGCTGTAAGTGCATCGTTAATAGTGGTTTTACCTGCACCACTGAGGCCTGTGAACCAAATAGTCACGCCTTTATGTTCTGATGCCATATCTGTGTATTCTCCTAACGGTCTTTGAACTTTTACGGTTTGAACTTACGGTCTTTTAACCTTGTAAGGGTGCGAGTTTTACCAAATGGAGGGCACTGGCGAGCCCGGAGATTAAGCCCGGAGATTAAGCCCGGAGAGGCAGCCCAGAAAGGCAGCCCGGAGAGCAAACCTAGAGAGTAAGCCTGGATATCGTGCCCAGCAATGGTTAGCTGCCACCGCCGTACAGCCACATCGCTAGCGGCGGCGTAATGATAGTCATAATCAGGCTGAGCGGGCCACCGACTTTAAGGAAGTCTAGAAAGCGATATCCACCCGCACCATATACCATCGTGTTGGTCTGGTAGCCGATGGGCGTCATAAAGCTGTTAGAGGCGGCGAAGGTGACTACAAAGATAGCGGTGAGTGGATTGATGCCCACTGCGCTGGCGACCTGTGCACCGATGGGCAGCAGTAAAATTACGGACGCATTGTTCGATAATACGGCGGTTAATATCACTGTGAGTATGTAGATTACGGTAAGCATCCAGTACTGAGATAAACTTCCGCCAAAGGTAACCAGCTGACTGGCGATCCAGTCTGTGGCGCCTGAGTTTTGCATAGCTGTTCCGAGTGGAATTAAGCAGGCTAGCAAAAAAATGACATCCCAGCGGACGGCCTGGTAGAGCTCGCCAGGCTTGAGACAACCCGTAAGGACCATCGCAACGACGCCTGCCAATGCAGAGACCAAAATAGGATAGTCGGTTGTCGCGGCAACGGCGATGCCAGCAGTGCCAATAAATTGGGCGATGTATGCTTTATCTGAGCGCAAGGTTTCGAGGTCGCGCTGCTCAAGCAGTAGTAGATCGCGGCTAGTTTGCATCCCTACGAAGCTTTGTTTTGGACCCTGGACAAGCAGTAGGTCACCAAATCTAAGGGGGACTTTTCCCATGCGATCGCGCACCAGCTCCTGTCCTCTTCGAATCGCCAACACCGTTACGTTATACCGCTGCCGAAAGCGCAAATCTTTGAGCGTAGATCCCACTAAATTAGAGTTGGCAATTACCAGCGCTTCAGCAATTCCTTCTTCTTCGCCCACGGTCCCCTGCCAGGATTTTTGGCCAAATTGCACATCTGGCAAAATTTCTAGACCTTCACTCTCGCGAATTTTGAGCAGGTCCTGCTTACCTCCTCGGGCTAGCAGAATATCTCCGACAGCCAGGGTTTTATCGGCCAGCGGCTGAGGAAAGTGAGTATTGTTGCGGATAATTTCTAGCACGTCAACGTCAAAGCGTCGCTGCAATTGACTGCTTCGCAAGGTTTTGCCCACCAGACTGGAGCGAGGCGTGATCACAACCTCGCTCACATAGTCTTTCATTCCGTACTTTTGGCTGAGCCCTCGGTCGTCTACCTGGCGATTAGGCATCAGCCAGGGGGTCACAAAGCCCAGATAGGCCAGCCCGATGACAAACGTGATGACCCCAAGCCCAGTGAACTGAAACAAGGAAAACTCACCGAAGCCCAGTTCAGAGGCTAGGCCACTGGCTAAAACGCTAGTAGAGGTGCCCACGACCGTAATCATGCCACCCAAAATAGTAGCGAAAGAAAGAGGCATCAGCAGCTTAGAGGGCGAAATTTTGTTTTGCTGGCAAAAGTCTTCAACAATCGGCAGGAAGACAGAGACTACGGCGGTGTTATTCACCAGTCCGGACATTGGCCCTACAATCAGACCCAAGACGATAATCTGCCTGCTGAGCTGCTTACCCCCCCACTGAATAAGCCACTCACTAGCCTGCTGTAAAATGCCCGTTCTCGCGACACCTG
>CALDSK010000302.1 GCA_937911865.1 uncultured Synechococcus sp. | reverse complement strand
GACGAACTGGTGCCGGTGGCAGCGGATACTGTTAAGGCGCAAGCGGACCAGGCGAGCCAGCCAGGCTCAGGCTCAGCTTCGATAGCGCATCCTATCTTGAAGAAAGAGCTCAAGGATGGACAGAATTTCATCGGTTTCTTGCAGCAGCTGTGTCAGACGCTGCGGTGGGAGTTGCCCAGGTATGAGTTTGAAGGAGAGACGCCAGAGTTTATCTGTACCTGCAGTGTTTGGGTAGAAGGCCAGCGCTTTCGTGGCCGGGCAATCTCGTCTCAGAAGAAGAAGGCCAAGTACTTTGCTGCGAAAGTTGTTTTACTTAACCTGCAGCAGTATTGCCAAAGCGGTTCAGGCGTGTGATAGTGCAGTCCTGCCTTGTAAGAGAGAGAGTAAAGACTACCGTACCTGGTATTTGAGCCTCTGATATCTGGGCATCTTGAGAGGGCCGAGTCCTTCCCAACCGTCTATGCCAAAGTTGCTCTCTCATTCAAGACTGCTTAGGCTATTGAAAGTAGCTGTGGCGTTGCTTAAGCGGATTCGCACAGCTTTCTATCTTGGTTCTGCCGCTGCGTCGATTTTTAAATTGGAAAAAGTCATGGCTGGCTATCTCGATGTTCCCGGCATACCAGCCCTTTACTTCGAGGAGCGACAGTCCAAAAGCAGACCCCAGAATAATGAAGTCGGGGGGCAAGCGGTTGATCGTTGGCTCGTACCAAACGATGTATTCGTCAGGCAGGCAAGCGAGCGCGCTAAACAGTAGCTTCTCACCTTGGCTTGCCCTACTGGGTATGGCTTCGGGAATCATCCGGGCCATATACTGCTGGGCCAAAAAGCGATCGCCTTATTATGCCCCTCGTCCCAGCGATGCACGTAATAATTGACACTTCGTGCTTCAGTTGTCTTTGCGTTCTAGCTGATACAGTCTTAGGCTGGGATGCTCGTTCATCAATCGCCAGTAGAAGCCGTTGGGTGGTTGCATCGGGCGATCTCCGCAGCGGTATAGGAAGGTGGGTTCATGACGTTTGAACTTTCTGGGAAAGACTTCATCAAGGGTAAAGTCAGCGCCTGAGCTACCCCAGACCATATGAGCTTTGGCTTCATAGCCAGCAGCGAGCAGGCTACGACCTAGCCACTTCATGACATCTGCTGTTTGTTCAATAGGCAGATCGCAGGCATCTTGACCATAGCTTTCGATGGATAGTTTTTGCAGTTTGGGAGGCGATAGGAGTGTCTGAAGCTGCTTCCACATAGCGGTAGCCCATAGCAAGATTTCTTCAGAGTGCCCACTGACAAGACGAATGCTGCTATGGATGGAACTGAGGGTGTAGCTTGAACTTACGTACCGTCAGCTTGATCGCTTCTCGGTGGGCCTCCTCTAAGTCGTCAACATACATCCTGACAACCATATCTTCGGCAAATTTCACTGCTGCTATGCCATCTGCTTCATTGATGTAGTTCCTGGCAACTCTAGGATTACCTGACATCAGATCCCACTTTTTCTTCATTTCAGCCGCAGGCATCCCGAATAAGCCTTTATATACAAAGTTTGTCCATTGACCATAAGCCGTCGAATGTACGTTCAGTTCTAGTAGTAAGTCAGTATAGGTCTTGCGAATAGGCTTACCTGACTGACGTTGTATCAGCCAGCGAGTTGTCGCCCTACTTGATTTAGCTGTATAGACTCCTCTAAGAGCAACATTAGCCTCAGCGTAAAAGCCCTTGATTGCGAACCACCGGAGAAAGGCACCTATGTTTTCCCTGGCTGGCTTTCGGATTTTGCCAGGATTGAGCAGGATGTCCATGCTCAGATCGAACCAATCAGCAACTTCGATAACTTTGTAATTATTGCCGTCCGAGCCGTGGATTTGGGTCACCCTAAAAGCCTTGCCAGATGGAGTCTTCAGCACTTCCATTCCCGCTATTTGGGTCACCCTATTTGTGAGCGTTTGCTGGGGTATGCCAATGTGCCTAGAGGCCATGCGAAATCCAAATCCCACCGAGGGTTCGCCCTCACCCAGCCCATTTGGATCGATGACGATTGCTGTAAATTCTCGATCTTCATAAGTAACCACAATTAGGTCACCGCTCTTTACCTCAGACATCGATAATTTCCTTCTGGCTCAGTTCCAAATTTGTAAAGATAGGTATAGCCAATATCACTTCAACTGAAATGGATGAGTTTGGCGTGATAGAGACTACATGCGTTGAGTACTGAAAGTAGGATTAGAAAGTCACGACAGGATGGATTCTATTTCGGATAGCTTGTTTTCAAGAGCTGTTTTCAGCTTGAGAAGGTCTTCCCTCGAAGCTTCCTTCAAGGAAGTGTCGTTCAGCTTGTTTAATTTCTGAACAGTGGTCTTGACAGCTTTTGATTGAGAGGGCTTTGGCTTTGTAAATTTAGATTTGATTTCTCTGACAATCTCTCTAGTTTTGGCGACTGTAAGTTCTTCCTCAAGTACTTTCTCAGTTGCTTCCAAACGCTCTTTTGTAGCTACGCGATCGGTCACCTTCAAATTTTTCGCCGACAAGCCGGAGAGTGCTAGCGCATGAGCGCCCTTTAGCCCTCTATCTCTGATTGCCTGCTTCAGATCAGCTGGCAGTGACAGCATTGGCATTAGATTAGAGCGTACAGAAGGCGGATGCAGCACTAGCTCTAAGAAAGCAAGTAGTAACTTTTCTTCGTTGTCATGAATCCCAAGCTGACTAATTACCTTCTGCTGCTTCTCAAAAGGTTTATCAACTAGTCCATTTAAGTGTTGCGCTTGTTCCTGTCGCTCTAGTCTACGCAGCACTGTAGAAAGTAGTACAGGTATACTTTGTTCTTCTATATCGGAAGACGAGGCCACTTCTTTGACAATCGCCTCAGCTTTGTCCAACGGGTTTAAGTCTTCGTGGTGGATAAACGTGAGCAATGCCTTTCGATGTAAATCTTCAGGCATTGGTGCGATAACTGCGCGTATTGTTCTCCATTCTAGGAATTTAGCTGCTTCCCAACGACGCTGCCCGTCCCACAGTAAGTAACGATCACCTTGAGGTATTAGGATGATCGGCGTAATCTGTCCATCCTTCTCAAGAGTTCTTGCAAGTGTCTGAATGCTTGACACTGAGATAGTTCGACGTGGCTGAGCCGGATTGTAATCAATCGAGCTAACCTCAATGTCATGTTCTCCGGACTGCGCCTCAAGCTGCCCTCGCAAAGTCGCTAGCTGCTTCTCCAGTTCCGGCGATTGAGATTTGCGTAGTTGATCTATCTCTGCTTGCAGTGCAGCAATTTCTCTAGCTTCTCCAGTTGCGCTGACTGCTCTATCGAATCGGCTGGCTAGGGTAGGTAATTTTTTAGGCATTTAAGCTCTCCCAGAAAGCGCAATGACATCTTTTGCTAAATCTTTGAAATCTTGAGCGGCTTTATGTTTAGGCCGATGTTTCTGTAGCGGAATTCCAAGTGCACTCGAATTCTTGAATTCTGCCGAATCACGAATTTCTGGATATAGTTCTATTTGGAGTTGCTGTGCGACTTCAGGCAGTTGCTCTAGATACTGGCGATGAATACTTCTTGACTTGTCATATAGGCTTGGAACAAGCCCTAATATAGGTGGTGCAGGATCTAGCTGTAGTTCTTCTGCCGTTCCTAATAGCCACTGGACTAGATCAGCGACACCGGAGATGGACTTCATCTCTAGTTGTATGGGGACAAGAATATGCGAACTAGCTGCGACTGCATTTTCACAAATCTTTCCAAGCGTAGCGGGGCAGTCCAAAATCAAAACATCGTGACCAGTTGGAATCGACTTCAGCTTGTCTGAGAGAGCGTATTCGCCTCTTCGTCGGATGACTAGCTCGTCTGCAAGCTGAGACATAGCGGGATGCCCCTGGCACACTTCTATTTTGTCGTTATCCCATACCGAAATAAAGGGCCATGCCCCTTTATAGTCTTTTGCTAAAACACTGACTACGGATTGTTCATAGCTCGCTGGTGGTAGTCCACAAAAAACATCCAGCGCTCTTTGCGGATCTAGATCAATTAACCCAACTGAAACCTTGTGCTTTGCTAGCTCATATGCAAGATGAACAGCCAATGTAGTTTTACCTACACCTCCTGCATTCGCTAAGATAGCAATTCTAATTTGTTGCTCTGACATATCGGCAACCTGAAATGCGTCGAATTTTAATATACGACATTCTTCCGTTATGTCAACTGTCGAATGTCAAAATTCGACATATACAGCCGCAAAATATTTCGTGTCGAATGACGTCATTCGACATAGTTTGACGAATGACGAAGCCAAGTCGTCAAACTACACCCACCAGAAGCGGCAACGCTTGTCGCCGCTGGATGATCCGAAGTGGCGACCCTACCAGAATGATCCAGTGCTAGCGCAAATGATACACGAGCTAACGCACCCTAAGGTAGCAACGTTTGCAGAGCTAGAACCACATCGTGAGCACTGAAGAACCGAATCAGCTAGCGGTGTCAGTCACTGACGGCCTCAATGGGCTGATTGCCGAGCAGCGATATCAGTTTGTGCAGATGCGAGAGCGTCAGTCAGCACCGCTGGATACGTATGGATATGGCACATAAGATTCGGGGATATGTGAGTGTTTTTGCGCTTATCTCGCTCAAGGGTCAGCTAGGCTGCTACCAGCTTTGTCAGAAGATATAGCCATTAAACTCAGTTAGATCATGAGGAATCGACTTGAGCAGGTTATTAATCTCATCGAGGCCAGCCTCCTCTGGGTCAAAGGACGTGCCTAGCCATTCGAGCCTTAATGCATGTTCAGGATGTCTGGGGTTTTTGATGGCTTTGAGCAACGCCTGATAGCCCCAAGTTCCCCCGCAATCCTCAGGTGGGCAAGCCCTTTTCGCTTTGATACAGACAGGATAGTGCGTATTATTTTTAGCAGTGAGTACTTTCTCAACCAAGACTTCATGCGCCCAAGAATCGCCGAAGTCATAAAGATAGAAAAACTTAAATTTCTCCCCCGGAATGATCTGACTCAGCGTGATCGCTCGCTCATCACACGTATCTAGCTCATCTAGGCCCAAGCCGGGCTTGTTCAGGGAATGCTCCATCCCTCGAATTGCAAACGAGTGTAGATGAGACCCCGTCCAACCCATGGCAAACTGCATGACCCAGTGCAAACGCTCTAATGTTGTGTCACTGCCCACCTGCACTCGTCGCCAGATTGCCGGACGGATGCCTTTGAGCGTGACTTTAAGCTGGTAAACAGACTGAGCCTTCTGTCTAAGAGCCACCCTACGAGAGTTCGAGAGAGGAAAGTCAGGATGAATTGCCTGGTGCTGTTTGCTGTTCTCAGTTTCAGTCGTTTTGCCGAGCGCTAAGTCAGCGGTAAGATCATGACGGACAGCCTTCTCCTCACGGTTGTCTCTGCTTGATGACCCATACAGCTCATCAAACTTCTCTTCCATCTTTATGTCGAGCGCGCGATCGCCATACCTCGCAAACACCTGATCCGAGCGAATCCTGACCA
>CALDSK010000301.1 GCA_937911865.1 uncultured Synechococcus sp. | reverse complement strand
ACTAACCATGACCAACCCAAAATCAGAATGATTATCATTCTCAATTTATCATGGCACTAGAGAATTGAGTGCGATCGCAAGCGGCGCGGTTCCTCGACTTCCCTGATAGCCGGAGATGTCCTGCGTGAAGGAAATTCTCTGGTTTTAAGAAAAGTCCCGTCCGCCAACTTTGCCATCTCGCAGGTAAGCAATTTCAGCTCGAAGAACCTGAATGGCTAGGGCCACGAGCAATCAACCTGCCTACACCTGTCGAAATTTGGATCTCAAGGTGACGGAAGAAACGCTGATCAACTGTGTCGCAGAAGGATGATAAACAAACACTGAGCAATTCCAGGTGTGCAACGGCGAGATGCTTATACTGAGCCTGTTTACCCATGTGAGGATCTTAGGTGGAAACTTTCGCTCTACATAAGAATTATGGAACTACCATAGGATAATGATCGGGCACCTTTGCATCTACCTTCATACTAAAATTTTGTAGCCAAAGAATGACTTGCCAAGATATCTGATAGCAATGACTGATAATCCAACTTGGCAATATTTTCGAGAACATACTTGTAATCCAACAGATATCTTCGAGTCGCAAGTAGCGAAGTGGTTATTTTGCTCAACTGTCGAAGTTAAACCAGAGGAGTTGGAATTTCCACCAAATTATCCAGGTATTGAGTGTCGTCCAGTCTTAACCGGGTCGGGCTGGGCTAGTTTTCAAGCGAAATATTCGTATGACGGCAAACAGAATGTTGCTGAATTTGATTGCCTTAGCAAAGCTTATGAACGTAAGTCAGAAGGCCAATATCAGCTTGATGTAATCTACTGTTACTCATCTGGGGTGGCTACTGAATCAAGAAAGCGTAAAGAAATTGAGCAACTTGCCGAGCAAAATGGAATCAGCTTAATTTGGCGATTTGCAGATCAAATCTTAGAACAACTGAGGCATTCAACTGACCCGATAATAATACGTGCAAAGCGCAGGTTCTTTGAAGATCTGCCACAGCCAACGTTAGTAGTACCGAATAGAGTAGAATCCCCTCAAGGCATTTCTAAATATCACTTCAGCCAACAAGCAACACCGTTAATCGGGCGAGATAGTGAAATTCAGAAACTCTCCCAATTCTTATTCTCTGAAGTTAATTTTTCATGGTGGGGTGTCATTGGCCGAGGAGGCAGCGGTAAATCTCGCTTGCTTTTGGAATTGGGCCAATTACTTTCAGATGAATGGCAATGGGGCTGGTTGGATGACAATACTGTTTCCACATTTGACTTTAAAAGTTGGAGACCAAATAAACATACATTTCTTATCGCTGATTATGTTATTGGACAAGAGCAAGAAATAAGCTTGCTGATGTATGCCCTATTTGAATTAGAGCAAAAAGAGCATCTACAACATGTCGTCAGGCTACTATTAGTTGAGAGAGAACCTGGACAATGGTTTAAGAATCTTAAAAACTTGAAGACTATTCGTACATGGGTTCAAAAATCCATACATTCTAGTGATCTATTGCAGATAAACCAACTGGATCATGATGCATTAGTCCAGCTAGCTAACTCACTTGCAGATTGTCAAGATGATGTAGAGATTGAGCCAGCAAACCTCGTTGAAAAGGCTTTAGCTACGAGCCCAGAACAAGCACCGCTCGTGATGCAACTTTTAGCGACATCAGAGCAAGTCGACAGTATGGAACTTATAGACCTCGTCAGAGAGTTTATAGAACGGGACAAGGTTACTCGTTGGGAAGCAGCACAAGTCGATGAAGATGTTCTGGAAATCCTTACTGTTACAACTATGTGTGGAGGTATTGACCTTAATGCCTCTAGATGGAGCTTACCCAGTACACATGATTACTTCGCTTCATTTAAGAACTTCATCCGATATTCTCTTGTAGCTGGTCAGACACGAACACCAGGACGGCTTGAGCCTCTAGAGCCAGATCTCTTTGGGGAACTATTTGTACTTGATCGGCTTGCTTCATATTTACAAAACCCTTTGTCTGGCGACCATAAACGATTGCTTAAGCTCGCAATGACAGTGAATGAGGGCAGAGGCATCGTGAGTTTTTTCAGCAAATGTCGAGATGACTATCCTTTGCATCCTGCATTTTCAGTGTTTAGTTCCCCCCCAGAAGGCAAGCTACATGATTCAGTTTGGACACTTCCTACACAAAACCCAAGTAACTTCATTTGGTTATTGATTGTGTCAAATGTTGTTGATACATCCGCAATTGAAGAACAACAAAAATGTGAAATCTATCGGTCGATCGCAAACTGCCGGCACCCGCATGGATTATTTATTGACCTGATTGAGCAAGTGATTTTTATTCGTCTTCTGACACTCTTTTCGAACACTGAAAACTCTCGAAAATACGTGGGTGAATTAGAAATTGTAGATGAAATAAAAGTTCCAACACAGCCCACATCCGCTGATTTTCTAGATCATCTTTATTCTGAAGATTATTGTGATGATGTGATTGCAGACTTTCGAGAAATTGATGATGAATTAAAGCTCGTATTAGCTGGACCTACCTTGGTCAAAGTCTTTCATCATAAATCACTTCATCTATTAAATGATCGCAGCATAGATTTACAGGATAGTTTATCCTTCTATCAAGAAATAGTATCTTTGTTGCAAGAAATATATCCTCAGAACTATACAGCTACGATTTTGGAGTTCCACCAATTATGCTTGAACTTCGTTGCCGCATTAACCCAGTTCAACCATCACAATCGTCATCCAGAATTGTGCATGCAGGTTGCGGAAGATATCCACAAATCTCTGTCTACCTTATCGGAGATAAAAATAAACGATCAGTATGCCATCATACATACTGGATGGCGAGAAGCATTGGTCATGACAATGACTGTAACTGCGGCTCTTACCCGCACACGCAATTATGAATATCTTCTCGGCTTGATTAAAGAACTAGATAGATATATTTCTATGCCATCTGGCAATGATTCCGCGAGTGCGCTTAATTATGTCAAAGCA
Source organism: uncultured Synechococcus sp. (assembly GCA_937911865.1). Classification (GTDB taxonomy): domain Bacteria; phylum Cyanobacteriota; class Cyanobacteriia; order Phormidesmidales; family Phormidesmidaceae; genus Phormidesmis. The sequence continues at coordinate 986 of CALDSK010000301.1, read as the reverse complement.
TCTGTTCAGCTAGCACACGGCTTTAAGTCTCAAGATGATTTTGATGCTTTTCTAGATATCTATAATCGCTGCCTTCAGTACTCAGAAAATTTTCCGGGCAGAGAGATGGCAACCACTCTGGGCATGATTCATATTCAACTCTGCCGTAATAAAGTTGATTACTACACTGATGAAGATAGATACAAATTTCTTGAAGCGGCTATTGAACTTGCTAAAAAATTTCCTGAAGATGAAGCTAACTTATTGCGACCTGTGCTCATGGAGCTTTCTGGTGGATACCGCGATTCAATGAAAGACGGAGAATTGGAAGTGGCGTGCCAATACTTCGAAACTGCTTTGTCGTTAATCCAGGAATTCGAGCATGTGCAATATAGTTTTGGCAGAAAAATATATTGCTGTGAGCTTGTGAACGTAGGCATTAATGAATATCTAGAAGAGGGTTCTTCTCTTGAGCATACTAAGAAGGCAATTCAAGTCATTCAGAATTCTTCAGTTACTACCTTTGAGGAATGTTTGAATCAATTTCCTAGTGATTTATACAATCGAGCCCAAAGATCGATTAGGCAAGGTGAAGAAGGAATTTTTGAGCGTTGTAAAACTTGTCTCAGACTTTTACAACCTTATTTCAGCTATATATCTCAACTTCTAGAGGCATTGCCAGATATCTAATCGAATGTCAAACAAAGTACCAACATCATCATTCTTGCAACGTGCTCAATATACGTTGGTCATAACTATATAACAATTCCAATGCACATCGACCGTTGAAAGGTGATCTGCTAGCGTCAGAGAATGCCTGCGGCGGGTGATTGAGACCGTTATTTCTCTAAAAGTTCGGAATAAAAGCCTTAAGGCATCTAAATTATTTCAATTTTGCGAGAAGTTGCTGCTTTTAAAGTAGGGAAGGTGAGAACTGAGACGATTCTCACTTTCCCTTCCTTGGTTTAACAGTCTCTCATTTCCGGCGTTTGATTGAGAATCTGGCT
>CALDSK010000300.1 GCA_937911865.1 uncultured Synechococcus sp. | reverse complement strand
GGAGAACAGAAGGTCGCCTAATTTTGTCTCGTACACCAGATTTGACTATATCTCGGGTTGAAGCTCTATGGGTTATAGAAGGGCTGCGCAAAGGCCCCCTATGCTGTGCCGAGCTATGGCCTGTTGCTTGTAGACTGTGCAAGCAATGTCCGTTGCTCAGGCGTTATTTGAGCAAAATGCTGTCTGAGGAGATTGTGAACGAACCGATAGCGTCCACCCGTTCTTTGGATGAATCTATGTCTAACAGCGTGTTCGAGAAATTGCGCATAGTTCCAAGGAGTATCGCTGTTTTTTGTTAAGACGATGCGTAGGGAAAAGTGCTGAATTGTAGCCCCTAGTCCGCCAACTAGCCCACCTACAAGTCCTAGACCCAGCCCGCTGAGTAGACCTAAAAACAGTCCTAGACCCAGCCCGCCAAACAGCCCGCCAACGAGTCCTAGAAAAAGTCCGCCCGCCAACCAGACGACCAGACCAATGATCAATGAATTCTGAAAGCTTTTCCTAATGCCCTGATTAGGTATTTTCTTTTTGCGAATGACTGTCGTACTTAGTCCGCTAGAGAGCCCAAAGAATAGCCCAAAAACGAATCTGACACTCGGTCCAATCCGTGGATCGATGAACCCTCCAAGCAGTCCGATGAACAGCCCAGTGAACAGTCCACCAAACAGTCCCTGTCGAGGATTCCACCTTAACTTCTCTATTGGTTTTATTACATTTAATCCTTCTACTAATTTGAATAGCAGACCACCTATCAAACCAAATAGCCCCCCTACCAATCCACCAAACAGCCCCCCTATCAATCCAAGGCTAAGTCCAAGCCCGAACCCACTCATCAACATAGTATTTAGTATAAAAGCTCGTTTATAGGCTTGTCTCTGTCTGTCCGAAGATAACCATTCAGGTTGTAGATCCTCAATTGAAAATTCCGTTTCTTGCTTGTGTTCTAGTTGCTTTGCTAACCATCTTAAATAAGATAAGGTTTGCTCAGGTGACTTTTCTTTTCCTGGTTTATACGTACCCTGGTGACTAAGATCGTGTAGCTGCGTTTGAATATAGGCATTGAAAAGAGATGACCTATCTCGAATAGGCTGGCCATGATAGGCGATTACCAGCATAGTAAGGAATAGCGGCGATTGAGCCAGCTCCAAGAGTTCAGGCTCAGTCTGAATACTCTCCCATAGATATTCTCGTCTTAAGTCCTTAAAATACTGTTGAATTTGTTTTAGTTCTACCGCTTGAAGGTAGATCGCCCCGTTCAACTGCGTCAGCTGCTCTCCACCCTGTTCATATTCTTCTCGACGACAACAGACAATCACTGGTAGTGTTGGATGCTGAGCTAGGAAGTTTTCCAGCGACTTAATGCAAGCGATTTGATTACGTTGCCCAAGTTCATCCAAACCATCTAACAGAGGCATGATTCGGGACTGCTTCACCCACTGCTTGGCGAGTGGTTCCGCCAGCGTTTTAGAAACGCCATAGGATTTATGCAACTGCTGTCCCAACCATCTCTCTATTGGAGTGTTGAGGCTCCAGCTAGAAAGTTCAAAGATTAGAGGGATAGGTTGGGTGTCGTCCTCAATTGCTGCATCTACAAGGCGCTGCGTGACGGTCAGCAGCTCAGTGGTTTTCCCGGACCCTGGCTCGCCTAGTATGAGCAAGCGTTCCCCGATATCGGAACGGTGAAATATCTTAGAGGTTTGTTCGGCTGCTGGAATAGACTCTCGCTTTTCACTATTTTTAGAGATCGCTAGCTCCCGTTTCATCGGTCTATGAGAGACCTTGGTTGAGTTTGGTGTCATCTCTACCAAAGGCAATTTTCTGCGTCGCCCGACCTGATAACGTTGGTCTTCTGCTTCCAAATCCACTCTAGTCAGATTGTGGAGCGAATCTTCAAGTCGCTTTGCGACATTGGTTTTCATCTGCTGTAGCAATTGAATTCTCAGGTGCTGTAGTCGAGCAGGAGACTGTCTGGCCTTCAAGAAACCAAGGACATTGATTATGTAGTAGATTGGCCCTTGGTTGATGACATTGCGATCGCCCACAACAACAGTACTTTCATCCACACTGCCTTGAATACTGAGGCTACGCGGGTCTACCCCCCCGTTCGCAGACTCCCCATTGGTCTTATCTTCAGCCGTCATAGGTCATCAAGAAGCATCAAGTCGTTAACACCATTGACTTACTCTACACCGCGCCCCTTTTATCTTTCTAACGCCAGTTGCCTTTCCGCTACTCACTGCACCGCGGCCCTAGTGATCGCCCTCATCCGTTCCACCAAATCCTTCCCATGAAAATCGATGTAGTGGTAGAACGCATCAAGCGAGCGATGTCCCGTAATCTGCATCACTTCTGTTGCTTCCCAATCCAACGTATAGAACAGATATTGCGCCTGAGAACGCCTAAACGTATGAGAACTCACCCCAAAGAACGCCCCACGGCCTAACCGCTGTATCTCAGGTATAGCAGCGATCTGAGCGTCAATCCCCGGATCGTCATCGCACATGATCCGCCGTACTGCCCGCCCCAGTGCGTAATCAAACCCGCTGGCCGTACGCACAGGCCGGTCGTAAGTTGTTCCTTTTAGCTTCTGGCGCTGGCCTTGTTCATCCGTACGATAGAAGTATCGCTGCGTCGTCTTCCCCTTCTTACCCTTGGCCGGGAACAGATAGCCAGGAGCGAACTCAGAACCCTCCAAATACTGAGCCAGCAATCCTGACTTCGGCACCTGATGAAATCGATTCGTCTTACTGTGCGCCTTGCGAAAGCGAATGAAATCGCCCTGCACGTCTCTATCAGTCAGCCACAGCACCGCCTCAATCCGGCCCGCACCCCAGTAAGCCACCGTCGCAATATCGCGATTAATTTGTGGCCGGATATGGTCAATCAAAAACTCGATTGGCGCAATCGTTTTGAACGCCGTCGCGCTACCCTCCCGACCTCGACGGGTGATCACCTTTTGCTGCACAGCCCTAGAAGCAATAGATCGCATCTTGACTCAAAACGTATCAAACATCGTTTATCAGACGACTGTAGCCGATTTCGCTCACTTTTTTGGTGAGTTGGCAGGACTCGACAAAAATTGTGACCGGAAGGTGGGTATTTGGGCGGCTCAGAGCGGGCAGAAGGAAAATTAGAGCGCTAGAAGCCTTGTATAGTGGGGCTTCTCTAAAGTGGTGTTGAGGATGCTATTGAGAGGGTGTTTTGCGGCTGTTTTGTGGGGTTGGGGGTGCGATCGCAGACTGATTTTCTCTGAACACTTAGCATCCACAGCTTGCTGTAAGGTAACATCAACAGCTTGGAGAATAGTGAAGATGTCTATCGAAATTTGGCTTGGCTTTATTGCTGCATCTACAGTCCTGTTGATTATTCCAGGACCGACTATTCTCACTGTAATTAGCTATTCACTCTCTCATGGGCGGAAGGCAAATATTCCTCTTGTTGTTGCAGTGGCTCTTGCTGACTCTACTGCCATGACTCTGTCTCTTTTTGGACTAGGAAGCATCCTGTCTGCTTCAGCTTTTTGGTTCGGAGTCGTCAAATGGCTAGGCGGTTTATATTTGCTCTATCTAGGTATCAAACTTTTGTTGGCAGACGTTTCTTCAAAAGATGTCACTGCCCTTCAAAAATCTGGTCCTCGTTGGAAGCTATTCTTAAATACTTATCTAGTCACAGCGCTCAACCCAAAGGGTATTATTTTCTTCGCTGCGTTTTTACCCCAGTTCATTAACACTAATGCAAGGGTTGTACCTCAACTCTGGATTCTCGCCTTCACTTTTATAGCGCTGTCTATCGTCAACGCAACACTCTACGTCGTTTTTGCAGGCTCGGCTCGCAAGCTGTTGGCTTCTTCCAGGATGCAGAGACGGTTTAACCTTGCTGGCGGCTCAATGCTATCAGTAGCGGGCCTGTGGACATTGACGTCGAAGCAACCTACCTGATGCTCATGATCTACTTAAATCACCCAGACATGGGCGTTTCAAGCGTCTTGCAAACGGTCATTTACGGACGGTAGTACAGAGAGTGATCTCAACCGACAGATTTTTGGGATGGCAGCCTATAGTCAGTTATTAAGTTATGCGCCCAAAATTTTCTATAGAGATAGCTTTAAGGAATCCTAGGGGGCATTCATCCCATTGCCTACACTGGAATAGACTTGAGTAAAGCTGTTTCCCTGCCTAATCCTCATGAATGACTGTATTACCCTAAAGTCAATCTTGCTGTTGGCTGCGAACCCTAAAGGGACAGCCAATTTACGCTTGCAAGAAGAAGAACGAGAAATTAGAGAGCGTCTACGTTTAGCAGGATATGGGAAAGTACCTATCAACTCAACTGGAGCAACACGAACCAGAGATATTCAGCAAGCAATGTTGGATTTCAAACCGCAGATAGTTCATTTTATAGGTCATGGTGCCGGAGAAGATGGTTTAGCTTTTGAAGATGCAACAGGTCACCTTAAGTTGATTGATTCAGAAGCATTAGCAAATCTATTCAAGCTTTTCTCTGGTCATGTGGAATGTGTTGTTTTGAGCGCTTGTCACTCAAAATTCGAGGCAGAGGCTATCGCTAAACATATTGACTATGCCATTGGAATGAGTCAAGAAATCAATGATCGTGCAGCGATCGAATTTGCTGTCGGCTTCTACACAGCTTTAGGAGCTGGAGCATCAATCGAACTCGCCCATAAACTAGGTTGTAATGCGATTCAACTTGAGGATATTCCAGAGCACTTAACTCCAACTCTTTTCGTTAAAGAAAAAAATATTCCTTGCGAACGGTCTCCATCTAATCCAACTAAATGGATATTGGTTTTAAGTGGCACTATTGATGAAATTAATAGACCACAAGCAGAAGCTATTGTTGAGCATCTGCGTCAGCTTTTAGGAGATGATTCTTTAACTTTGAAAGAAATTAAGCCGGGCAGCATAAAATTATTCCTGGAGGGTTCAGAGGACGGACTTAGGAGAATAAAATCTTTATTGAGAGAAGGCCAGCTAAGAGAAGTCTTAGGTGTGCCTATTCAAAATGTTCAGCGTCAAGAAGACAAGTTTAAATCTCCAGGAAATTTCAATAATCTTCAGGCATTATTTGATTTTGGGAGAACCATTATTCGCAGATATCAAGAAGTTACTAGAGAAGCTCATATAATTATTAGGTGTCAACGCCAAGGACATTCTAGATTTAGAGTTGTTTTTAACGGCATTCCTGATCAAAATTTCTATTTTACTTCTAACGATTTAGCTAGTTATCTTGCTAAACAGAAGCCACAACTTGATCAAAATATTGTGAGGGGACAAGATTTGTCTCAAGTTTTAGAAGCATCCATACTACGAGTCTTGGAGGAAACTGGATATGGTCAAATTAACATTCAGATAAAGAGGGTTAAGAGTAGATTCTCAATGAATGTCGAAACGACTCTTTCCCACCGTTATATAGTTCCCGACGAATCGAACATTTTAGGGCAATCCTTTCCATATATTGAGCAGAACCAGCCGCATAACACTGCGTTGGAACAGACTGATGAAAATATCTAATATTGAGTTTAAGGCTGTTTACCGCTGCTCAACTACACTGTTAACAACGTGTCTCATAATCTCCTTAATGTTTTAAGAAAGTAATTTTAGGACATGATTTGAGACATAATTTTTACAGAGTCTCAAAAGGCATAGGTTTTTATACTCTCTGTGAAGACAATTACGGGCAACGCCAAATACCAAGGAAATAATTGGTCGTTCTGTCAACTGCGGCTAACGGTTTCGCTACAATTCAATATCATCATTTCGTTCGCTGAACGAAAATTATTGGGCTGTATAAAGATGTAAAGTCAAATTAGGGAAACGAGATTCCTGATGCCTGAATTGCAAGTTTCACAACACTCTTAGCAGCTTCACTAACTGTTGTTTTACCAGCTGTATCTGCTAGCGATTGTCCCCACTTCACCAACTTTTCCATGATGTTTGGATCAACTGCGGCCTGTTTTGCTAAATCGTCAGCAGCTTGTTGTCTTGCTTCCTTTGTCGAAACACCTTGTTCTTGTAATTGCTGTAGCAACTCTTGAATCTGTTGAGCAGCATCAGTTAGATTACTAGCAGAAGATAAGTCAATAAAGTTTCCTCCAGATTGAAACCCGCCTTCAGCAGCAAAACCACCGCCAAACTTCGCATTACTGAGATTATATGTTGATTTATCTTGTTCAGCCATTCTCCCTATTACTCCGAAAGCGTGATTTCCACTTTGCAGCCCTTTCTCTATGAGGCGATAAAGGCTGCCAACTTGTTCTTCAAGATATTTAATTCTCTGATGACTCAGATGGCTATTGTCTTTTGCAAGGTCCAAAAGTTTTTGCGATTGCCTAGCTTCTAACTCTGCTATTTCTAATTTATTCTTTAAGGCCATAACCTCAAATGGATTATCAAGAAGAGCTTCTGGCGGCACCTTTCTCGTAACAACCATCCCGTATTGCTTAAGCGTTTTCTCAATTTTCTCTCTTTCTCCTGTCGGAGTA
>CALDSK010000299.1 GCA_937911865.1 uncultured Synechococcus sp. | reverse complement strand
GACAATATCCAAAAGACGCGCTTGATGTTTCTAGAAGATCAGACCAAAGCTGTTACCGATGTTCAGCAGAGCCGGTTAGAGGGTCTTGACGCTCGAAACAAAAGTATCGTCCGCTAATCAACTGCTTACTAATCGGCAAAGCGTTTAGACGTCATATCGCCGAGCATATTGAATTTGACTCACTGGTCTAAGTCAGAAACTACCGACTTAGACCAGTGAGTCATCAAGTTTGGGTACCTCATGATTCCTTTAGAGGGTTCTAGATGCTTCATTCTTTAGGTACCCTTTTCTCATACCCTCGCTTACCTTTTTGGCCACAGGAACCTCCCATGCATTCCAAACAGCGCAACACTCGACGGCGTTTTTTAAGCTACCTAGTGGGTAGTGGTGCAACCACCGTAGCGGTCAGCTGGATGTGGCCAGCTACCAGCGTCGCACAAGACATTGATCTAGAAGAGCTGTGTTTGAAATATCCTTACAACGCTCTCTGTGAAGACTATCTTCCAGGCGTAGCTGCTCTAGATGAATCAGATAGCCCCTATGAGGCAGCGGCCATATTGTCTACCGCGCAAGCAGGCGATCGTCTGCCGGCTGAGGGATTGAGCGAAAAGGCTTACCTTGTAATTGAGGAAGGGCCTGCCATTGCCGACTACGCTATCAGCGCCGTTTGTCCTCACCTCGGCTGCACCGTCGATTGGAATAGTACTGAGCAAAAATTTATCTGTCCCTGCCACGGCTCACAGTTTGATGAAACAGGCGATGTCTCAAGAGGGCCAGCATCTAGCGCGCTATCACTGGTGACAGTCGTTGTCAAAGATGATCAAGTCCGATTGGTAGACAGAGCATACACGCCGGATAGGTCATAGTGTTCTCGCTCATTAGCTGATTTAACATTAAGTCTGGTTCAACATGCAGGCGATGGAGGCCAATCTATGGACCCGGCTGAGAGCTGGATGCTGACACATTACCACCATAAAAGCCAGAAACCGTTGCAGTCACTATCAGCACTCACTGATAGAGAAGCCTTGAAGATAATGACAGCGCTTGGAGAAAAAGAGGGCGAAGTGTATCGCAGGTTTAAGCAGCCTCAAAAGTATCTTCAACTGAGAAAGAAGACAGAAGCATGGCTCAGGCAGGAATTTGTTCGCAAGGGAGGGCAGCCAACGACACCGTACCCTCACTACTTTTCACTCGGGCCAGCCCCCTGGATTGAAGAAGGCTATAACAGCCAAAGTAAAGCCATTTATGTTCCACTATCAGCTTTTAGGCCTGAACATATTAGCTTCACTTACCCTGACAGCATGGTCAGCTGCTCGTTGAGAAACAAGCAAGACAAAGTATTTTATCAAGCGGATTACCACGGGCAAGTCTTTACGCTAGAAGAAATCTTGCAAATTATCAGCACGTTTGGCATGCCTGGCGAGGCCTGGCGAACGGACGCAACCCGAAAGCACGATCTATTCATAGAGGCTCAGGTTTGGAGAGAAGCCTCTAGCATCATGTTGGTGTGCAAATAGATGCGCATTACGAGATGAGAAGTTTATGGCGTTTCTCAGGTGCATACTCATAGAAAAGGCTGTGCCTATGAGAAACGCGCGTCACTTGGCCCGTTGTAACATCAGACTTTCAGCCAGAAAGCTGTACCTCAGCCAAATGATCAACGCGATAAAGAACACTGTCGAGATTAAAAAAAGCAGGGCCGGAGACCCTGCTTAGTCGTCGAAGCTATCAAAAGTAAACGTCTCAACAAAAGAACTGAGCGCAGTGATTAACCCGGTGCCTAACCTAGCGCTTCAGCACCACCGACCACTTCAAGAATCTCTTGAGTAATCGCGGCCTGACGGGCCTTGTTGTAAGACAGGGTGAGAGACTTCATCAGCTCTTTCGCGTTGTCGCTAGCGCTGTTCATGGCAGTCATCCGAGAAGCCAACTCACTCGCAGCAGACTCTTGCAGCGCACGCAAAATCTGGTTGTTCAGATACAAGGGCAGCAGTGCATCCAAAATCTGCGACGGATCTTGTTCAAAGATCATGTCCTTTGGAAAGTCGCTGACCTGCAGGTCGGGCGCATCTGAACGCTCTACTGCCAACCGGCCATCGCGGCTAGTCAGGCGGAAGATCTCATCGTCTTTGGCTTCTAGACCCTGTGGGTCCAAAGGTAAGAGCGTTTGCGTAACCGGACGGTTGCTGACCAGAGAGATGAACTTGGTATAGACTAGCTCGACTCTATCTACAGACTCGGAAAGAAAGAGTGCCAGCAGCTCATCAGCAATTTTTGATGCTTCATCGGCCGTTGGAATCTGCTCTAGACCAGTGTACTTTTCATCAATAGGCTGATCGCGCCGCTCAAAGTACTGAACAGCTTTTCGACCAACCAATACATAGGTAAAGTCTAAGCCTTCAGCCTTGAGTTCTTTAGCGCGGTTCTCAGCGCGACGTATCACGTTGGAGTTATAGCCACCGCACAAGCCTCTATCACCGGAGATGACGAGCAGTGCAACCTTTTCAACCTCACGCTGCTGTAGCAAAGGTAGGTTCGAGGTATCTTCAAACTTTAGCCTGCTCTGCAAACCATAGAGCACTTGAGCCAGACGATCGGCAAACGGACGAGTCGCGTTTACTTGAGCCTGGGCGCGGCGTACTTTGGCCGCAGCCACCAGGCGCATTGCCTCTGTAATTTTTCGGGTGTTCTTGACCGTCTTGATGCGATCGCGAATCAGTTTCAAATTAGCCATAGTCGTTTCCTCATAGGGCTGCTAATTCTATAAAAACAGAAATTAACAGCCCCATCTATGCGTCTCCTTACGCTGCCAAGAATGCTTGCTTACTCTCGTCAATCGCTTCTTCCAAGAGCTTGACGGCATCATCAGTGAGCTTCTTGGTGCTCATGATTTCGTCAACATAAGCCTTCTTACTGGTGTTGACATAAGAGATCAGCTCACTTACGTAGTCAGCGACTTTCTCGACAGGAATGTCGTTGAGCTTGTCGTTTACGCCCGCGTAAATAACCGCGACCTGCTCCGCGAGGGAGCGAGGAGAGTACTGAGGCTGCTTGAGAATCTCACGCAGACGTTGACCTTTGGCCAGCTGCGCTTGAGTGGCCGGGTCTAGGTCAGAAGCAAACTGAGCAAACGCCTGTAGCTCATCGAACTGAGCCAGCTCAAGCTTTACCTTACCGGCTACTTTCTTAATTGCTTTTGTCTGGGCAGCAGAACCGACTCGGGATACCGAAATCCCCGCGTTAATGGCTGGGCGCAAACCAGAGTTAAACAGGTCAGAAGAGAGGAAGACCTGACCATCGGTAATCGAAATTACGTTGGTCGGAATGTACGCCGAAACGTCACCCGCCTGAGTCTCAATAATGGGCAGTGCGGTCATGCTGCCTTCGCCTAATTCGGGGCTAAGCTTTGCCGCGCGCTCTAGCAGACGTGAGTGCAAGAAAAATACATCGCCAGGATAGGCTTCACGACCGGGTGGACGACGCAGCAGGAGAGACATTTGGCGGTAAGCCTGGGCTTGCTTGGTCAAGTCATCGTAGATGATCAAAGTCGCTTTGCCTTTGTACATGAAGTACTCAGCGATCGCGGCGCCTGTATAAGGCGCGAGGTACTGCAAAGCCGCAGGGTCGTTGGCGTTGGCCGCTACAACCACCGTGTAATCCAGCGCACCGCGCTCTTCGAGAACGCCAATCACCTGCGCTACAGAAGACGCTTTTTGACCGATGGCTACATAAACGCAAATTACGTCCTGGTCTGCCTGGTTGAGAATGGTGTCGATAGCGATCGCAGTTTTACCGGTCTGGCGGTCACCAATAATCAGCTCACGCTGACCACGGCCGATAGGAATCATCGCGTCAATCGCGGTAATGCCTGTCTGCAAAGGCTCATATACAGACTTACGGTCAATGATGCCAGGTGCCATCGACTCAATTAGACGGCTCTCAGACGTGTTGATATCGCCTTTGCCGTCAACAGGGCGGCCCAGTGTATCAATGACGCGGCCCAACATAGCTTCGCCCACAGGAACAGAAGCAATTTTACCGGTGGATTTTACGGTACTACCTTCTAGCACCTGACGGCCCGTACCCATCATCACCGCACCCACGTTGTCTTCTTCTAAGTTCAACGCGATACCGATGGTGCCATCGTCAAATTCCAACAGCTCGCCAGCCATTGTATTGTCGAGGCCGTAAATGCGGGCAATTCCGTCACCTACCTGAAGAACTGTACCCACGCTATCCGCTTTCACGTCGCTATCGTACTGCTCTATCTGCTGCTGAATAATGCTGCTAATTTCGTCCGGTCTGATGCTTACCATTAGGAGTCGCTCTACCTACTAACTACCGTGTACTAAAAAATAAATCCCAGATTTTTTTTCAAAACAGCCAGGATTAAAAATCTTCTTTTAGGATGCGCCCAGCTGCAATCCAATGCGGCGAAGCTGTCCGCGAATGCTGGCATCCAGCACCTGAGAACCGATCTGAATAATGACGCCACCGATCAAATCGGAATCCACGCTAGTTTCCAGCTCAACCGACTTAGCATTGGTCATGCCTTGAACCTTCTGACGAACGGTTTCTTTCTGTTCGTCATTCAGCTCAACCGCAGAAGTGACCTGAGCCAAAACCGCCTGCTTCAGTTCACGCACCTGAGCTTGAAACTGCTGCAAAATAGGTTCTACTAAATAGATGCGACCTCTATCTACCAGCAGCATCAGAAAATTTCTCATTTGCTGGTTAGCATCGTCACCCAAAATCTTGTTCAGCACGCCTTTCTTGGCATCTGCGTTGGCAATTGGGTTTTCGAAAAAGTCTCTAAGACCTTCTGACTCCTTGAGCAAATTCAACAGATCTGCGGCAATCTGGCTCAGATCATCTACAGAATCTTTTGATTTAGCAATAGAAAGGAGCGCTTGCGCGTAAGGAGCGGCAACCTCTGAAGTAGCGATACTCATATGTGTTTCTCCTAATCTCCTAGCTGAGCAATACTTTGGTCAACCAGCTTAGTCTGAACGTCGTCGTCCAGCATTTCAGGAAGGCGCTCACGCACTTTCTCTATCGCCATCTGCGAAACGCGCTGGCGCAACTCTTGCATCACTTTGTCCTGCTGGGAAGACAAATCCTGCTGAGCTGACGCCTTCAAACGTTCAATGTCTTTTGCTGACTGAGCCAATACGGCTTCGCGAGCAGCTTCTGCGTTGGTTTTTGCTTCCGCTTTGATTCGCTCGGCCTCTTTCTTCGCAAGCTGCAACTTTTGCTGTTGCTCAGCTAGAGAAGAAGAGGCTTTCTTTTGACGCGCTTCCGCATCTTTAATGGCCGTTTCGATGGCTTCGCGGCGCTCTTGGAGCTTGCTACCCAAAAAGCCTTTCCCGAAGTAAACCAGGATGCCAATAACAATAGCCAGGTTGATCAGGTTCGTTTCGAGGATGTCGAAATTTATCCCAAATCCTTTGGTTTCAGAGGCCAGCAGCCCCCACACTTGCGTTAACACTTTCGATACCTATACTGCTTCGTCTCTTTCAGTTCTATCTGGTCATGAGCAGCAAGCTGACGTTTGGCCTATACAGCCGAACCCAGCAGCTTGCCCAAAATCTGGTCGCTCAAAGAATCAACTTGCTGCTCTAGCTGACCAAGGGCGCTCGCTTTTTGCTCGTCTAACTCTTTTTGTACGGCTTCACGCTGAGCTGCTGCTTCTTGCTGGGCGGCTGCCTGCTTTTCCGCTGCAATCTGTTGCGCTTCGGCCTGAGCATTTTCGATCACGCTGCGAGCTTCGCGGCGCGTATCGGCTAGTGACTGCTCGTACTCTTCAGCCATTTTTTCTGCCTTGGCTAGACGCTCTGCCGCGCCTGCCTTTGCGTTGCGCACATAGGCGTCACGCTCATCAATGGCGTTGCCCAAAGGCTTGTACAAAATGGCGTTGAGAACAGCCATCAAAATCAAAAACTGAATCGCCATCAAAGGAAGCGTGGCGTTCAAATCGAACAAACCGCCGCCTTCTTCAACGGCTTCAACAGCCAGTAATGTCAGTCCCATCCACATGTTCTTTTTCTATACTCGCTGTGCTTTTTGCCAACGAGAACTCCCTATTGAAACAAACAGGTAACAAACAAGGATGCATAAAAAGCACCTCGCCTAGTCAACTGGCCTCTAAGCATCGCTGCTTGATCGACAGTGATAGATGTCAATTACAGCAGCTGCCTAGCAAACCTACCAAGCTAGGCGAGGAGAGTCTTCTCCTGACCTAGCGTTAAAAGGCTTATGCGAAGGGATTAGCAAACAAGAGAACAAGCGCTACAACCAGACCGTAGATAGTCAATGCTTCCATAAATGCCAAGCTGAGCAGCAGTGTGCCGCGGATTTTGCCTTCAGCTTCAGGCTGACGAGCAATACCTTCTACAGCCTGACCGGCTGCATTACCCTGACCAATACCAGGGCCGATAGCCGCAAGACCAATCGCCAAAGCAGCTGCGATAACCGATGCACTAGCAACAGTAGGATTCATGATGTTCTTCCTTGTGATTTTAGAGTGTCGTATCAAAGCCTTTTGTTATCTTGAGGGTCGCTTCAGGTCCAAACAAAAAGTCGGGCGCTGAGCGGCCTTTCGAGAGAAAGTCGGGAGGCCAGCCAAGAGTGAGATTAACGAGAGTCTCCATCTCTCAAGAGAAATCGAATCGATAGCTCACAAGCACTGCTTAGAATTATCGTTCTTCTAGTTGAAAAGCCCCTCACAGCAGATGCGTTTAGAGAGGCTTTTCAAAACTTGTGCTAGTGCCCTTCCATGGCTTCGCCGATGTAGGCAGCCGCTAGGGTCGCGAAGATCAAGGCCTGAATTGCGCTGGTGAACAGCCCAAGCAACATCAGCGGCAGCGGCACGAAAAGGGGCACCAAAAGGACCAGTACGCCAACCGCTAGCTCGTCTGCCAAGATGTTTCCGAAAAGTCGAAAGCTGAGAGAGAGCGGCTTAGTAAAATCTTCGAGAATGTTGATGGGCAACAGAATGGGGGTTGGCTCAATGTAACGAGCGAAATAGCCTAAACCACGCTTTTTGAACCCAGCGTAGAAGTAGGCCAGTGACGTTAGCAGCGCCAATGCAACCGTTGTATTGATGTCGTTAGTCGGTGCGACGAGTTCACCGTGAGGAATTTCGAAGAGCTTCCAGGGAACGAGCGCACCAGCCCAGTTAGAAACAAAAATGAAGAGGAACAGCGTACCGACAAAAGGAACCCAGGGACGATATTCTTTCTCGCCGATTTGGTCTTTGGCTAAGTCGCGGATAAAATCGAGGGCATATTCCATCAGGTTCTGCAAACCACTAGGAATACGTTCCACTTTGCGCGATGCCAAGAAAGCCACACCAATCAAGAGCGCGCAGACAACCCAGGAGGTAATGAAGATCTGACCGTGAAGGCTGAGGCCGCCGATTTTCCAGTAATAGTGCTCGCCCACTTCTAGCTTGGCCAGAAGCGAGGAGTTTAAGAAGTGAAAGGTGTTTAGCATCGCCGTTTAAATCTCTATTTTCGTATAGCGTTTGTTCGTTGTAGTCGCCTTCGCTACAACATCAGTAAACCGAACCCGCTAGGTTAATCCCAGTAAGTCGCCAGTTAAGATGCTGACGCTTGCCGCGGCAGTACAGCAGTCCAAATCACAAAGGCAATCAGCGCGGCCTTGTAGGTCAAAAAGCCCAAAAACACAGGCAGTACGGAGAGCTGCTGCCACTGCGTAGAAGCCACCATCACACCCACAAAAACGGCAAGTCTGCCGCTGCTTGGCTTCGGCTTTTCCCGCCCAATTTTACCGACGCTATTAGCCAGCATCCTGAAGTAAACGATGCCAGTTACAGCGCCCACCACATAGTTAACTGCGGTATTGAGCGAGTAAGCACCCCAAACAACCAGACAGATTACGGCGGTAAAAACCAAGGTCAGCCTCAGCAAACTCTGCTGGAGCTGATAGTAATCTTGCATCGACGTTTCAGAGGCAGGTGGCAGCACAGTAGGCTGCTGGGTTTCGCCGCTAAGCTCCTCGCCTGCGGTCGCTTGCCCTGATGAAGCTGCCTGTAACTCAGCGAGCGCCGAACCCATGTTTTCTTCAGCGAGCGCTGAAAGATTTAAGGAGACGCCATCTGACTTTTTGCTAGAAGCCGAAGCACTAGAAGCCAGGTCGCTAGGAGTTAGGTCGCTAGAAGTCAAGTTCGCAGAGGCCACGCTAGATTAAGGAGGACAAATGCCTGCTCCAAATCAACTGATTGGAGAGGAATTGAACGGTTAAAAAGTTAATGAACGAATGCGTTCAAAACTTGGCTTAATACAGGTTTTATTTGTGTCAAACCAAGGGCAATCATATCACGGCAATAATACTTATTACAGAAAGTTTTAATCCAATGACGTTCCTTTATTTTTTGGAAAGCGTTAGCATTATCAGCTGTCTTTTTTGAAGCGATCGCACCAAATCCAGCCCACTCTCTTCTGCCAGCCCACTGCTAGCTAACGCCTCAGCCACCGAGATAGCATCTTCACACTTTTCCATAAAGGCAAACGCTTCATCGCTGATAGAAACCACCTGATACTCATAGTTAAAGAAGCTGCGGCTAGGCCAGCCTTCAATGCAAGGGTGTCGTTCAACCAGAGCATTCAGCAGCACGGCATCGTCTGTCCAGTCAGCTTTTTCTAGCGGCGGACGAGCCAGAAAAAACTCAAAGTGGGTGAGCTCCGGGTCTAAAAGCTCAGTCAGGCGATAGCGATCGCGCTCCCCCAACCCTTCGGCTCTCGCCATCAAATCTGGCGCGTTGCCAATTAAGCGTTCCAGATTCCAATAGGCCGGATTCGAGAAGCACACAAACTCTAGCCCCGACGCATCAATCAGTTCAAACAGCGTCCTGACGTTGTAATCAATTTCCTGCGGATGCACATACATATCCGCAAAACATTCATCGCGATGATTTTCTAGTGACCAGCGCGTCTCCTCTCTTTTGCGTAGACGATTGTCTTCTGGCAAGGCCGAAAAAAGCGTGCGGCCTACCGCAACGCCGTCTTTATAGTCACCGCGCTTAGCGCCCTGAAGCAGTGCGATCGCCTCTTGCGTCAGCTGAATCTCTCGTCGACCCAGCTCCGCATAGACAAAAATATGAAATATTCCACCCGGCTTTAGCTTTTTCGCCAGCGCCTGAATACCCCGAATCGGATCAGGCATGTGGTGCAGCACGCCGACACAGTTGATCAGATCAAACTCACCTGGGATCTGTTCAACGTCGTAGATACTGAGGTTATGGAAAGCAACCCGATCGGCACCAGAGCGTTGACAGCGCTCAGTCGCAACAGCAACGGCACCCGCACTCAAATCAATACCTACGACCTCAGCCTCAGGGTTCAAATGCACCAAATATTCAGTGCCAACGCCCGTACCGCAGCCTGCGTCTAAAATTCGGGGGGCTGCCGTATCTGGCGTGCGACCTGTGCAAAAGCTGTACGCAGAAGGCCACTGCCAGCGCCAGTTGTAGCCAGGGGGCGCTTCGTCGAGCAACGGCTCTGGGGGAAACGGATAGGTATCGTAAAGGCTAGCGACCGCTGAACTCACAGCGGCACTATCTACCGCTGCGGCTGACTCCGCAGTAGCTGATGGACCAGACAACGGAATATTAGGACGAACCGACGAAGTAGGCTCTGGCATAGGGACTTTTGTTGCTTACGCTTTCACTTGGAGTGCTTTCTCCTCAACTATCCAATCAATATGTAGAGGATTCAATATGTAGAGGATTCAATATGTAGAGGACTCAATATGTAGAGGACTCTCTCAACTGTATATCGAGACGGCTGTGTAAAAGGGCATCTTAGCGAGGCTTCTCTACTGATTATCTCTACTTAATTAATAGTGGATAATGGCTGTTGATCATGGCTATTAATAGCCGTAGCTCGCTTAATTTTGTAAACTCTCACGACATTGAACTTTACAAAACTTCTCATCCTTCTCAGAGTAGGCGGTCAATCTCGTATGATTTGTGAATGCAAACCGGAATCGACTCTTGCAAGGTTATCTTTTTGGCACCTATTTTTTAACGCCAGAGAGCCAGACGATCAATACGCTTCTTAACAATCGTGCAGCGGCCTCTCAAAATCGTTCTAGGCTGATGAGTACGAGTCTTACATTTCTTTAGTCTTAATTTTTTACTATAGAGGGAGTCTTTGAGAACCCATGACAGTGACAGCCAGTGGCGGAAGCTCTGTAGCACGGCCCAACCTTTACCAAACTCTACCTGCTTCTACAATTGCCCAGGCGGAACAGAAAGACCGCTATATGGAGCGCACCGAACTAGGTGAACTCAAGACTTTCTTTAATTCAGGCATGAAGCGAGTTGTGATCGCCCAGACCCTCACTCGCTACTCAGAGCTCATCGTCTCCCAGGCGGCTAACCGTATCTTTACCGGCGGCTCAGCCCTAGCCTATCTAGAAAAAAATGATGAGCCGGTAGAGATGACCCGCGGTGGTCAACCGCTCGATCAAAAGCAGGCTTCCAAGCTTGGCACCGCGACCTTCGTTGCATCTAACAGTGATGACAGCAAAGGCGGCGGCATCTTGGGCGGGCTCAGAAATCTCTTGATCAACGACCCAGACGCAGGGGTTACACCGCCAGGGTTCCGGCCGATCAACGTCTCTCGCTACGGCCCCAGCAACATGCAGAAGTCCCTGCGGGACATGAGCTGGTTCTTGCGCTATATCACCTACGCCATCGTTGCAGGTGACCCCAACATTATTAAGGTGAACGTTCGCGGCCTTAGAGAGATTATTGAGAACGCTTGCTCTACCCCGGCAACGATCGTCGCGCTGCAGACGATGCGAGGCGCCTCCGTTGGCTACTTCAAGGGTGACAGCGAAGCCCAAGATATTCTGCGCCAATACTTCGACATCATGCTCACCGAATTCAAAGGGCCAACCCCTTCGAATAAGCTGCGCCAGCGTCAATCGAAGGATTTGCAAGGCCTTCAGCTGCCTCAAATTTACTTCAACGCCTCCGAGCGCCGCCCTGTCTACGCCATGAAGATAGGACTCTCTCGCGTAGAGAAGAACGAAGTGATCGCAGCGGCCTATCGTCAGGTGTTCGAGCGTGACATCACCCGCGCTTACTCTCAGTCTATTTCTGACCTAGAATCCAAGGTCAGAAACAACGAGATTTCCATGAAGGAATTCATTCGCCGCCTGGCGAAGTCTCCGCTGTACAGAAAGCAATTCTTCGAGCCGTTTATCAACAGCCGAGCCTTGGAGCTGGCCTTTAGACACATCCTCGGCCGTGGTCCTAGCTCTAGAGAAGAAGTTCAAAAGTATTTCTCTATTGTTTCTGAAGGGGGGTTGGCCAAACTGGTTGACGCGCTAGTCGACTCTCAAGAATACGCTGATTACTTCGGCGAAGAGACGGTTCCCTATATTCGTGGCTTGGGCCAAGAAGCCCAAGAATGCCGTAACTGGGGCGCGCAGCAAGATCTGTTCAACTACAGTGCGCCTTTCCGAAAAATCCCTCAGTTCATCACGCTGTTTGCCTCCTACGAGCAGCCCCTGCCCGATCAGCATGTCTACGGCTCTGGAAACGATCCGCTGGAAATTCAATTCGGCGCGATCTTCCCGAAAGAGACTCGTGAGCCTAGCAACAGTCCAGCCCCCTTCAATAAAGACACTCGTCGGATTCTGATTCACCAGGGCGCAGGGATTAACAACCAGCTGAGTAATCCTGCCGCGCGGCCACAGGCACCGGGTTCTTTGGGCGCGAAAGTGTTCAAATCATCTGAAGCTAGCAAGGCCACGATCATCGGGTCGGTTTATCGTCAGGTCTTTGGTCGCCCAGTGTACGCGGGTCAGGAAATCAGCAAAGCTGAAAGTCGCTTTAACAACGACGAGATTAACGTGCGTGAATTTGTTAAAGCGGTTGCCAAATCAGAAGCCTTTAGGAAGACCTATTGGACCTCTTTGTATGTGATGAAGGCTGTGGAGTATATTCACCGTCGCCTGTTGGGTCGTCCCACCTACGGCCGAAATGAGACCAACAAGTACTTCGATATTTGTGCCAAGAAAGGCTTCTATGCCTTGGTTGACGCCATTATTGACTCTCAGGAGTACACCGATTGCTTTGGAGAAGATACGGTTCCTTATGAACGGTATTTGACGCCAGGGGGCCAGGCAATGCGATCGCTTCGAGTCGGCAGCATCCAAGAAACCGGCGCACGACCAGAAGAGAAAACAACGCCTCGGTTCGTTGAACTGGGCTCAGTGGGCTCAGATCGACCAGCGCCAGAAGTCAGTCAGCGGATTGGCCAGGGTGTCAGCGTTCAGCGTGAACAGACCAAACAGTTCAAGCTCACTGCCTTTGACAAAGTCACCGTCAAAATAGTGGCACAGGCAGCCTATCGCCAAATATTTGAGCGCGATATTGCGCCTTACGTCGTTGGCAGTAAGGAATTCTCTGAGCTAGAGAGCAAGCTAGCCAACAGAGAGATCAACCTCAAAGAATTCATTGAAGCGCTAGGCTGCTCTCAGCTCTATATCAAAGAATTCTACGCGCCCTATCCCAACACCAAGGTCATCGAGCTAGGGACTAAGCACTTCCTTGGACGAGCACCTCAAGATCAAAGCGAGATTCAAAAGTACAACAAAATTCTGGCCTCTGAAGGCATTCGTGGCTTTATCCGTGCCATGGTCGATACGCCAGAATATGCACAGTACTTTGGTGAAGACACCGTCCCCTACAGACGCTTCCCCACCTTGCCTGCCGCGAATTTCCCCAACACGGAAATTCTGTATAATCGTCTGACCAAGCAGAACAGCGATGTTGTTGTTCCAAGCTTTGAGTCAGCCAACGTACCTGCTGGCACGACAGAAAGGATGCCGATGCTGGCCAACGCGCTCAAGGACTAAAGTCGCCCGAGACACCCCAAAGACAGAAACCCTAAAAACTAAACAAAAGGGCCTGTTTTCAGTAAAAGGAGCACCCACTAGTGGAGTGCTCCTTTTACGTGCCAGGTTTCCTATCAGCGCAGCTGCCAAATCTGAGGAAGTTTATTACGAAATGTTTCTAAACCTCTAGGAAGGTAAGCGAAATACCGGAAAATGTTTACGGAAGGTGGCTGAATCAGGCAATGTTGTCAGCCTACTGAAAGCATAGTTTTTGTTAACGGCCTCGTTTGTCCATTTTTTGCTCATAGGCGAAATAATGTAACAAAGGTTATGAAGTAGGCCGCGCATCAGACCTCATACTGTTCTTAGTAAGAGTTCACTGTTCTGACGTTCAGCTGTTGATTTTTTCATCTGTTATTACACAGAGCCAGTGAAACTCATCTGGTTTATTCTTTCGGAGGAATCCATTAATGAGTATAGTCACGAAGTCAATCGTGAATGCTGACGCTGAGGCCCGCTACCTCAGCCCCGGCGAATTGGATCGCATTAAGGGGTTTGTTACCTCTGGTGAGCGTCGCGTTCGCATCGCGCAGGTTCTTACTGAATCTCGTGAGCGCATCGTAAAAACAGCTGGCGACCAGTTGTTCCAAAAGCGCCCTGATGTTGTATCCCCCGGTGGCAACGCTTACGGCGAAGAAATGACCGCAACCTGCTTGCGCGATATGGACTACTACCTACGTCTAATCACTTACGGTGTAGTCGCAGGCGACGTGACCCCTATCGAAGAGATCGGTTTGGTGGGCGCACGTGAGATGTACAACTCTCTAGGCACCTCTATTCCTGCAATGGCTGAGTCTATCCGCTGCATGAAGAGCGTGGCCGGCTCCATGATGTCTGGTGATGACGCTGCTGAAGCGGCTGGTTACTTCGACTACGTAATTGGTGGCTTGCAGTAAACGCTTCCATTAGTAGCCTGCAAAAGAGAATAGCTACGCTTTAGCACTCTCGCTCTTTCATTTTTTGTTTAAGTCCAATCAATAGGAAGCACACCCTATGCAAGATGCAATTACTGCTGTAATTAATGCTTCAGACGTACAAGGTAAGTACCTTGATGCGTCTTCCATGGATAAGCTCAAAGCTTATTTCCAAACCGGTGAGTTGCGCGTTCGTGCAGCAACTTCTATCAGCGCTAACGCTGCTGAAATCGTCAAGGAAGCAGTTGCCAAGTCTCTGCTTTACTCTGACATCACTCGTCCTGGTGGCAACATGTACACCACTCGTCGCTATGCTGCTTGCATCCGCGACTTGGACTACTACTTGCGCTATGCGACTTACGCTATGCTCGCTGGCGATCCTTCCATTCTCGATGAGCGCGTGCTCAACGGTTTGAAAGAAACTTACAATTCCTTGGGTGTTCCTGTCGGTGCAACCGTTCAGGCAATTCAAGCGATTAAAGAAGTGACTGCTAGCCTAGTTGGCGCTGACGCAGGTAAAGAAATGGGTGTATACCTCGACTACATCTGCTCTGGCCTCAGCTAGAGAACTGGCCAGTGACTGGCTAATTCACAAGATGGAGATAAGCGAATCTGTTAGAGGGTTCTTAATCTCATCTTATTTTGAAAGTTGAAAGTTGATTGATTTCTTGAGTACTTGCTTTTTGAACAAACTTGCTTTTTGAACAAATAAGATAGGCTTTGTTCTTTTAGTTTGATTTTAAGAGATCAGTTAATCAGCAAACTCAACTGTCATTCTCAATTGGCATTGATAGATTCTCATTGTTGAGCGTTTGTTTTTGTCCTTCCTTTGTCTAGAAGTCTGGGGTGAGTGTTAGAAAGCTGAAGGCTTAGCAGGCTAACCCTGAGAGGCTTCGGTTCGTTAGCATTGACGTTATCAGACTTCTAGATAGTTCTCATTATAGTGATGCCAGGCAACAGCTCCACCGCCGCGTCTTCACTACACTGTTCTCGATCAACTATTCTCGGTACACTGTTTTCGCGGCATAGGCCTTCACTGTACCCATGACGAGAGCTTTCAAGCAGCTGTTTCTACCAGTATGTAACGAGCTCATACGGCTCTACTGGCGAGCAACCGCACCTACAGAATTTTAGATTTAGATTTAGATACCCCAAGAGGCTATTACCATGCGAATGTTTCGAGTCACTGCCTGTGTCCCTAGCCAAACCAGGATTCGAACTCAGCGCGAGCTACAAAATACATACTTCACAAAGCTAGTTCCCTACGACAACTGGTTTAAGGAGCAGCAGCGCATTCAAAAAATGGGGGGCACTATCGTCAAGGTAGAGCTCGCAACAGGCCGACAAGGTGCAAACACAGGGTTGGCCTAGCAGTCCTCGCTCTTGGGCCTACAGACACGTGGCCTACAGACACGCTAGACAGCGAGCTGTCTAGCATAGGTTCGCGAAGCTTTTATCTATTTTGATAACCAAGCAGCGCAACAGATGCAATATCCTACAAAAAAGAAGCAAGCCTATGATGGGCTTGCTTCTTTTTTATGTATGCATACCGATCTTATGTATACGCACCGTAATCTGCACTTAACTTCAAGCCACTAAGGATAATAGCTAAACCGTTGCCCAACGAGGCGCTGAGCAAACAGCAGTCTACTCATGAAGACGCTCCGAATGCTCAGCTATCGTAATCCTAGCCAGGTAAAAAAATCTTGATGAGTAAATAGCTCAGTTACCAGCAGTGCAACAAAACCAATCATGGCAAAGCGACCGTTGAGCTGTTCAGCATACTGATTCCAGCCAAAGCTAGGCTGAGCAGGCTCCGCAGTGGATGCCACAGTAGAGGTAGAAGTTGGCGGCTGGGTCGCTGATGAGTCAGTACTCATATAAAGCCTAAAAGGAAAGAGTGAGGTTTAATGCTTTTATGGTACTAGCTAGGCGTACGTGGACGCTACTGCACAATCATTGTTTCCGTTGCAGTTTCCGTTGTATAGAAGCAGTCAGAAAGCAGTTGTTCGCTTTAGAAAGTAGACGATCAACGGTTCTCAGCAATCTTTGTAGGCCTCGGCTATTCAAAGTACAGCAGGTAACACCCTGGAGGGAATGCGACCTTTGTTGTCGAACGAAGTAGCTATAACCGATAGCCAAACTAACAGGATGATCGTTACAATTCAGGATGGGTTTAACGCTTTAAGTTACTGTAGAGTTTCCATTTGCACCAAAGTCTATAAGAATAAATAGCAGAAGTAATGTTGAAGCAGGAATTGCCTCGGCTCCAGAATCTTGACTCCAGAATCTTGACTCTATAGAAAAGCAAGACGAACTGTGATTCAGCAGCAACTGACCACTCGACTATTCAAAATAAAGACTATTCAAAACATAGACGATTCAAAACATAAGCACCATACAACTATTTTTAGGCTCTCATTCTTATCACATTATGTGATCACGTGCGGTTATTTTGTATGCGAATACAACCCGTGATTAGTAGCTACATATAATCAGACTTCTCATAAACTTTCTAAGCTAGATACTAAGGCTATGGCTGATAAAAACGCACCGCTGAAAGGGAAAGCGCTGCTTCAAAAATTTAATGAACTGGCTCATCTTTCAAAAAGGGAGAGAGCGCAGGGCTGCGGCTATTACACGCTGACCAAGGACAATCAGGTCCGAGCGAACCTGGCCGATTTTTACGATGCGCTTCTAGAAGCTAGAGGCATTTCACTGAGTCCTGAAGGCACTAAAGACGGTCGCGGGCGAGAGCCAACTTATCGAGTCAGCGTGCACAAAAATGGTCAAATAGTTATTGGCTCTACTTATACCCAAGAAATGGGTCTCAAGCCGGGTGATGAGTTTATGATTAAACTAGGTTACAAGCACATTCGCTTAGAACAGCTCAGTGACGTGGAAGATGAAGCAGGTGAAATAGCAGAGTAAGACAAACCTTACCTTTACACCTTGCATTAATTAAGTGTGCTTTTAACGTTGAATTAGTTATCAAAGGTATCCACGTTTTTCCTTCGTTTCTTGTCTGTTAGTTTCTATATTTAGCTATTTCGTGGATTGCGCCATATTTGACTTTTTATTCAGCGTTAGTATCGTGACTGGATTAAGAGGAGATAGTCGGGTTAGCGGGCCAACCGGAACTGAACGAGCAATGTTTACCTGTGTTAACTGATACTGCCAGCATTCTTGAATAGCGTGTTGATTAATCCACACGGTCACTGCACTCAGATGCTCTAGAGTCGCTAAAGCTAGAACAATTCGGTCTGGGCCGCAGTTTTGATGTAAATAATCCAATATTTTGACTAGCTGGCCGCTGCTACCACCAATAAACACTCGATTTGGGCTGGGTAATGCAGAGAAGGCGGCAGGGGCTTTTCCCTGAATGATGGTGATTGGCGCGATCGCAAATCTTTTCGCATTCTCAGCAATGAGCGCTACGCCCATCGCCGTCTTTTCAATCGCATAGATCCGCGCCGTAGGGCACAGCCGACTGAGTTCAACGCTCACTGAACCTGTACCAGCACCGATATCCCAAATGACCTGGTTATCAAGCGGCGCGATCGCCCCTAAAATCAGCAGCCGAATTTCTCGCTTCGTTATTAGCATCGGTCGGTCGGCGTATCCCTTAAAGACGGAATCAGGCAGACCAATCAAAGGGTGTTGCTCGGCTGTGGGCGCTTCGACAGTAGCCAATCCCTCAGCACGTCTCTCTGGCTGCCGAACGAGCACAACAACATTAAGCGGTGCAAATTCTTCTGAACCCGGCACATAGGTCGCATCATACTGGCGGATACGCTCGCCGCTGCCGCCTAAGTTTTCACAGGCCCAAAGCTGATAAGCAATCGGCAGTTCAAGCGCTGAAATGAGCGCTGAAATCGCCTTGGGTGTTAGCACGCTGTCCGTCAGCACGGCAATTTTGGGATCGCCCCGTTTCAATGCTTGGCTCAGCAGGGCCTCGCCTCTACCGTGCACGCTCACCAGTGTGGCGTCTTGCCACGGTATTTTTAGGCGACTAAAAGCCAGCTGTATGGCGCTGACTTGTGGATAGAAAATAAGCTGATCGGCAGGAAAGGATGCAAGCAGCAGCCGGCCTAACCCAAAGAATAGGGGATCGCCGGTTGCAAGAATGACCGTTCGGGTTTGAGGAAACTGTTTAAGGTGCGATCGCAGCGCCTGAAACACCTGAGAAAAATCGCCCAGCTCCCATGTTTCGGCAGATTCAGCCTCAACGACCTCAGCCATACAGGCTAGATGTCGCCGAGCACCCATCAGTAGCGTGGCCGACTGCACAACCGCCATTGCCTCAGCTGCTAGGCTGCTAGCACCTGAGAGCCCTACCCCTACGACATGAATCAGCGGAGCCGTCATGAGTGCTGCCAGGTCCAGATCATCAGCGCATTGAGGATAGCAGCAGCCACTGCTGAGCCGCCCTTACGCCCCGAGATCAAAATGTGGGGCACGGCTAGCTGCGCCAAGGCCTGTTTAGACTCCACGACATTGATAAAGCCTACTGGTGCACCGATGATCAGTGCTGGCTGCGCCCTACCCGCTTCGATAGCCTTACAGATGGCCAACAGAGCCGTCGGCGCATTACCCACAGCAACAATCGCCTTTGGAGAGTCTTCTATGCAGTGGCTCATGCCCGCGGCGCTGCGTGTTTGGCCGCTAGCTAGGTCAGCAGGCGCATGCTGAATAGCAGCCACAACAGGCGCCTGCCAGGTGCGTTGGGCAACCGTACGAATGCCAGCGGCCACCATAGAAACGTCGGTAACGATAGTAGCGCCCCGCTGAAAAGCTGAGCTTGCAGCGGCAGTCGGTGCGCCCGAAAACTGTAGCAGCTGGGCAAATTCAAAATCTGCAGTGGTATGGATAATACGGCGGGCGATCGCATACTCAGCTGGCGTAAAACCGTGCGCACCTATCTCCCGATCAATTTGAGCAAAGCTAGCCAGGGTAATATCGTGCTCGAAATAGTCAGGCATCAGGAATCGCCACGATAAGACGCTTCTTCTAAATACACACTGCCTGCATCGATTTCACCCACCACAATCGGCTCGTAGTGGACCACGCCTTCTACCGTTGCTAGCTCACCCACCGTAGGCTCAGAGCGCTTAGTGAGCACCCACAGGCTACCCGTATCGTCTTGAACCTCATAGAGCCAACCTCCCAAAATCGCGACCCGCTGAGCCACAGTTCCAGATACCGCGACCGATTCACCAGCTCCCTCAGCCATCAAAGACTCAATCGGCACCACTGTCCTGCTAGACAATCGAAGCGCAGGCATCTGAACTGAGGGTAACTCTAATCCACCGGACTCCAAACCCTCAGAGGAGGCATCGCCACCCGTCTCGGCCACAGTACAAGCTGACAGCACCAATACGATAAGGACACTACTAGCGATCGCTGAGCGACTGAAAAACAGATGGAATATCTTTCCGCTTGATACAAACATCTTCAAAAGATGGCTCCCTACAACGATGCTTACTGGGCAATACGTCAGCGTTCAATTCTGTAGTGCCTTTTTCTACAGCGCTTTGGTAATCTGGTTTCAGTATGTATTTTCAGGATGTCTTTACATGGGCTTAGCCAGCTCATCCTTGCAGCATCCCTATCAAA
Source organism: uncultured Synechococcus sp. (assembly GCA_937911865.1). Lineage (GTDB taxonomy): Bacteria > Cyanobacteriota > Cyanobacteriia > Phormidesmidales > Phormidesmidaceae > Phormidesmis. The sequence continues at coordinate 49,826 of CALDSK010000299.1, read as the reverse complement.
ATTATTTGTCTTAAGGATACCCGTCACAAACGCTGCGTATCTTATCATTATGGCCCAGATCCTCGACGGGAAAGCGCTTGCAAAGCAGATTCAAGCTGGTCATGTCTCACAGATTCAGACATGGCAAGCAGCGGTGGGGCGACCACCCGGACTGGCCGTGCTGATGGTCGGAGACAATCCTGCGAGCGCCGCTTACGTACGCAATAAAGAGCGGGCCTGCGAGCGGATGGGCATTGCGTCTTTGGGCAAGCATTTGCCTACAGCGACCACTCAAGCAGCGGTCGCTGAGGAGATTCTAGCCCTCAACCAAAACCCCAATGTAGACGGCATTCTGGTGCAGCTACCCCTGCCAAAGCATCTAAATGCGACTAGCCTGCTGGCACTCATTGACCCAGACAAAGATGCCGATGGCCTGCATCCGGTTAATCTGGGGCGACTGGGCAGAGGTGAGCCCGGCCTGCGGAGCTGCACACCAGCGGGCATTATGCGGCTGCTGGCTGAATACGATATTCCGCTAGCAGGAAAGACGGCTGTGGTTCTTGGGCGCAGCATTTTAGTTGGTAAACCTATCGGCCTGATGCTGCTAGCAGCTGACGTGACACCGACGTTTGCCCACTCAAAGACAAAAAACTTAGCGGAATTGACCCGTTCAGCCGATATTCTGATAGCAGCAGTTGGCGTTCCTAGGCTAGTTGGGAAAGAGATGGTCAAACCGGGATCGACCGTGATCGATGTTGGCATTAATCGAGTTGAGGGTGCAGAGGGCGGTCGGGCCAAGCTGGTTGGAGACATTGATTTTGCAGCTGTAGAACCTATAGCAGGTGAAATTACCCCCGTCCCCGGTGGCATCGGTCCTATGACGGTCACCATGCTGCTCGAAAATACAATTGCGAGCTACCGCAACCGAATGTTGGCAGAAACAACCCCTTAATATCTGTCTCTTAACTCCCACTTCTTAATTCTCATCTCTTAATTTCTCATCTCTTAATACTGTGTTCTGGCTATGTTCTAGCCATGTTTGTAGAAGACTCTGCTCTCCGAAGGACTATATTCTTATCTAAGCTACGCTCACAGAGATCACGGGAATTCAGCCTCAGCAACAAACAACAAACTCAAAGTCAAGGCAGCTCAAGCTCAAAGCAACTCAAGTTCAAGACGGTTTAAGACAATAGAACCTACTACAACATATTGTTCATCGTTTCCTCGCTTCTTATTTCCTCGCTTTTTACTTCCTCGCTTTTTATTTCCTCATGGTGACCACGAATCTCGATACACCCAGCACCTTTAACCTTGACACCTATCTCAAGGAGCGCTGCGTTCAAGTCGAAGCTGCGCTAGAAGCGTCCTTACCGGTTGTTTATCCTGAGCAAATTTACGAGGCTATGCGCTATTCGCTCATGGCAGGTGGCAAACGGTTGAGACCCATTTTGTGCTTAGCAACTTGCGAGCTACTGGGCGCTGAGACATCAACGGCAATGCCCACCGCCTGCGCCCTAGAAATGGTTCATACAATGTCGCTGATCCATGACGACTTACCCGCCATGGACAATGATGACTATCGCCGCGGCCAGCTTACTAATCACAAAGTCTACGGAGAAGACGTGGCCGTTCTAGCGGGCGATGCGCTACTGACCTATGCCTTTGAATACATCGCGACTCAAACCAAAGGCGCTGCAGCTGAGCGCATTTTAGAGGTGGTTGCCAGACTAGGAAAGGCTGTCGGTGCAGCGGGTTTGGTCGGTGGCCAAATTGTTGATTTGGCCTCTGAAGGAACGATCGTCGATGAAAAAACGCTGACGTTTATCCACATGCATAAAACCGCAGCGCTGTTAGAGGTTTCGGTAACTTCGGGTGCACTACTGGCCGGAGCAACGCCGTCGACAGTTGATCAATTAAGTCGGTATGCACAGCGCATCGGCCTGGCGTTTCAAATTGTAGATGACATTTTAGACATCACATCTACACCTGAAGAACTCGGTAAATCTGTCGGCAAGGATGTAGCGGCGCAAAAGGCTACCTATCCCAGCCTCTGGGGATTAGAAGAATCAAAGCGCAGGGCAGAGCAGCTAATAGCAGAAGCCATAGCAGAACTTTCTGACTTTGACGAACGGGCTCGGCCTTTGATTGAAATTGCTCAATTTATTACGGCTCGAACGCACTAGCGTGACAATAGCTAGCAAATAGCCATACAGCAGCCCGCTTTTTATTTAACTCACTTCATTCATCTGCCAACTTCGAATCCATGCAGGACTTTAGCGAAATCTTCCAAAACCATGTGCTGTGGGTGGCTCTTGTCGCCTGTATCACAGCCCAAGCTCTCAAGCTGGTCTTCGAGTTTGTTCAGCACCGCTCTATCAATCCCAAAGTCCTCTTCGAAACAGGTGGTATGCCAAGTGCTCACTCCGCACTCGTCACCGCATTGGCCTGTGGCGTTGGCCAAACCATTGGCTGGAGCACGCCCGCATTTGCCATCACGTCAGTATTTGCCGTCATCGTCATGTACGATGCCGCAGGCGTTCGACAGGCCGCAGGCAAGCAAGCCAAAATTCTCAACCAAATTCTAGACGAACTCTTTCAAGAGAACGCCGAATTCAATGAGGACAGGCTCAAAGAACTGCTAGGACACACGCCAGTTCAGGTTATTGTCGGCTCCGCACTGGGTGTAATTATCGCCTGGCTCTCTGCGCCCAATGGCCTGAGCTAATTACCTGAGCTGATACATCTGCGTTCAATAACCTGCGCTCAATTAACCTGCGCCTAATAACCTGAGACGGGGCAAACGTAGATCTCAAATTAATCTGCTACTCCAATCAAATTCAAGGTGATACTTCAGCCGACAGCTGTACCACTTGCTCAGCATTTACCACAATTGCTGCCAGCTGCGCGTTCGTCAATTGCTGTAGCGTAGCGTTGGCGCTGCTTGCATCTGTTGTGTAGCCAGCTAGTAGATAAGCCCTTTGCTGATAAACAGCGAGTCCCACCGGGCGAAACAGCTGCCCGACTGACGTAGCAACTTCCGGGCGACTGCCATAGTCTACAAGCACTGCATATCCGGAGCCCAGTAGCCGAGGCTGATAAGCCGATGAACTACTAGCAGCGGCAGCCGTTCCTGCCCCAGCGGTTTGGCCAGCTGACTGAGAAACAAAACTTTCAAAGCCCTTCTCGGTTGTCATGTAGCTGGCCCAGGCATTGGCAGTTTCTAAGCTACTAAAGCCACCTGCTCGTACGAGCACCTCGTCAGTGTACTGACAGATCAGCACAGCACTCTCAACCGGCAAAATCGAAGCAATCTCAGCCCGCTCAGCTTCTGTTTCACCTCTTACTAACAGCAGGTACTCGCTGTCGGTGGGCGGAGGACAGACTGGCAAAGCCGATTGAGCGAGAGCCGATTGACTCAGCAGGCCAGATGCACTTGCAGCAGAGCCGATTAGGAAGCTCGCTAACAACAAACGACGAACAAATAACATGATTTCAGGAATTAAGTAACGGCTTCTGAAGACGCTAGCGGATCGGGAATCGTTTCTGTGGGCGCTTCAAATTGGCCAATCGCGACGTACTCAAGCCGCAACTTGAGCCAGGTGACGAAAGTTTTGTCGGTAGAAACTACTGCCGCAGACGGTTGAGGGCATTTTGCCTTCACCTCAGCCAGTTCAGGCGCTTCTAAAAAAGCAGGCTGCTTGATCAGCCAGAAATCGACTTCTCTTTCTTCTGACTGATAGCGGCGATAGCGTTCTTGCAGGACCTCGTCAAAGGGCTCTTCTTCTAAGAGAAAGCGCTGACTAGCCGCTACATAGTAATAGGTCGTCATTGTGATTTCAAAAGTTTTCACCTCTGAACAGAGTATCCTATGACGCTAGCGGGTTAAAGCTAAAAGGTTAAAGCGCAAAGATTAAGCCTAAAAGTCTATCCGGCCAGCAGGACCAGAGCGCGTGAATTCAGGCTCTGGCGTATACACGTAGGGCTCTTCGACAACATCAGCCTCAGCTGAAATCATCTGTTCAGGGCTTAGACTAGCCGCGTTGATGACCGCACCTAATAGACGCACGTCATCGCTAAGTTCTAGCTCTTCTAGGGCCGTCTCTAGGACTGCTTTCTCCGTAACGCCGGGTCTGGCAACTAGAATAATGCCATCTGTTTGTCCTTCTAATAGCAGCGCGTCGTCACAGCGAGTGAGTGACGGCGTGTCCAAAATCACCATGTCAAAGCGCGACCGGGCATCTTTTAGGAAACGCTGCATTTCGCTCGATTCGAGAATGACGGCTGGCTGGCGCTGTGGCCCTGGCGATGGGCAAACGTACAAGTTCTCCACTTGAGACACTAGCTGCATGTTGTTGCCTACCTGACCGCTGTAGTAGCGTAGTGGCTCCAACACAGACTGGGGCTCAATACCTAAGCCTAAAATCTCTGCTTTAGATCCTGACCGCAGGTCCGCTTCAATTAAAAGCGTACGACGTCCGGCTCTAGCCGATGCGATCGCCATGTTATAGGCACTAATACTTTTCCCTTCCTGAGAGCGAGTACTGGTCATCACAATCGTTCGAGGGCCCGTCGGGCGTTCATCTGTGCCAACTAGCCGCAGGCGGCTCAGCAGCCTTTCATAGCTGGCGTGATAAACCGAATCAGGCTGGACCAAAACAGGTACAGACCGGGCGCTGCGTGTCTTCATCGCAGGGACTACACCCAACAGCGGCACTTCTTGCTCTTGCAGCGAGCCTTCTAGCTCTTCGGAAGTGCGTACCGTGCCATCTAGCATGTCTAGCAGGTATACAACACCGCCACCGACAATCAGGCCCATCAGCGCGCCCGCTAGCAGAATCATAATTGGAGCAGGCCGCTCAGATTCGTTCTCCACCGTAAACGGCGGATTAGCGATCACCAAACTAGGAACCGTTTCAGCCGCAGCAACCTCTGCGTCCACAAGACTAGCCTGCAATCGGCTGTACAAATCTCGCCTGAAGCCAACCTGCTCAGCCAAACGACTGCGTTCGAGCTGCTTGTTGGGCAAGCTGGAATACTGGTCGCGCAGCTCAACGGCTGAAGCTTGAATCACCTGCTGTTGGCTGATGAGGGCCTCGCGCTGCGCATCTAAATTTACGAGCTGATTGGCCAAAGCAGAACGAGCCGGGTCTAGGTTAGACTGAGCGCCGCTAGGTAATGGCGCAACCGTACCATCGCCGCCTAAAACCTCATTAGAACGCTGGCTTAGCAGCTGCTGGTAGGCAACCAAACTTTCCCTTAGAGCGACCATATCAGGGTGGTCCGGCCGCAAGCCCTGGCTACGTTGAAGCGCCATGGTTGTTTCAACTTCAGAAATCTGGGCGCGGAGCTGAGCAATCAGCGGATCTGCGCTAAGGGCCGAAGAAGCATAGGCCTGGTCAGCATTCATCCCTAGCTGGGACTGAATGCTGCGCATTTGTGACTCAATGCCTGCAAGCGCAATCTGATTAGTACGGAACTGCTGCTGACTACCCGAAATAGAAGCGATCAGGCTACCGTCCGTAGCCGCTACAATCGCCGGTCCTTCGACCCGGTCGTAGCGTTCTAGCGCTTCTTCTGCTTCACGTAGCTCCGATGCAATTGTGGGCAGGCGGCGGTTGAGATCTTCTGTAATAGCCTGTAGGCGATCGCGGTTGGTAATCTGACTCAGCTCAACCATCGCGTTGAACATTTCAGTCAAGACCACTCTAGTAACTTCAGGATCATCACCAACAAAGCGAATCGTCACCCTAGAGCCTGTGGCCTCATCGCCTTCTGTCTCTTCGGCTAAAGCGACATCAATGCTCGTGTTTTCGACAATCTCCTCAGGCGTGTAATTGATATCCTTCGTCGCTAGTTGGGCAGATAGCGCTTCTAACAAAATATCTGAAAGCAGCAGGTCTTCATCAATGATGCCAAGACCCTGCGCTTGAACCTGACCCGCCGTATTCGAGAAGGAGACCAGAGGAACGTTGTCCACCAAGACACCCTCGGAATAAAACTCATCCGGCGGTTCTGGCTGAAAGGCAACAACGCTAGATGACCCCAGGATGAATAAAAAGGTAAACAGCCCCGGCCACTTATAGCGGTTTAGCGCAAGTAAATAACGTTTTAAGAATGGGGAGGCCATAGCACTTCGAGGGTAGCAGGTAGAAAGAACTTAGAGCGGTCAGCCTTAGAGGGCGACGATTAAGCAATAAAGCTAAGCAGGAAAACAGTTGAATTGAACAGTAGGAACGAATAGAACAGTTGAACAGCTAAGACAGTCAGGCAAGAAAGAAGAATAAACAATTAGCCGTCACAATTTAGTCGTTGCTAAACAGGCCATCATCAAGGAAGTCATCGAAGAAGTTAGAGAATCCGATGACGTCGCGGAAGGGCCGAGTAACCGTCTGTAAGGCGAACGTGATTCGGCCAATTAGATTACGGCCAACAACAATGACATCGCTGTCTTGTAGCGGCGGATTTTGAGTGATGTCTCCTAAGATTGCGGCTTTAGCATCAATACTAACGGTAGCCGCTCTGCCTGTTTCAGGGTCAAAGCGAATCAGCGCAACATCGCCTAAGTTAGCATTATCAGGATTGACCCCTAGCAGTGTGATCGCATCGAGGAAAGCGCTACCGTTGTTGAGGTTGAGCGTACCTACCCCACCTCGGCCACCAGCGTAGTTCAAGAAGCGAACGTTAATAATCGGCTGGGCGAGGGTCGAACGGGCTACCAGGTAGCTGTCATAATCATCCAACTGGGTAGGGTCTAGCTCCGGAATCACGACGACGTCGCCGTCCTCCAAACGCACATCAGGAAGCGGACTTCCTTCCTTTAGAGGCGTAAATAAATCTACATCGACCGTGCGTTCTACCACGCCGCCGTTGCGATTCAGCTGCCTTTGCACCTGAATCGAACGCAAATCAGAGGTCCTAGTAGCTCCGCCAGCCGTCAGCAATGCTGTGGCCACACTAGGATCTGCAAGGGGATAAAATCCTGGGCGCTGAACGGCTCCTAAGATTGTGACTTCGACACCACGCTGAGCCACCAGTGTGATTGCGACATCGCGGCTTTCACGGATGACAACATAGCGGTTATAAATTTGTCGAAGCAGATCTTCGGCCTCAGCTAGCGTTAGGCCTTCGAAAGGCACCGCGCCCTGCAGGGGAACAATGACATTACCTTCTAAATCCAAGGTGGCCTGGAAGCTAAGGTCTGGGTAGCGCTGAACGCTCACAAAAATGCCATCTCCAGGCCCCAGATGATAGTCGGCAAAACTAGGCTCTAGATTTGATGGATTGATGACTGTACCTGGCGCTACCAGCGTTGGTTCAAAACGGGGCTCTGAAGTGGGCGGAATGCTAGGCACCTGGTTGCTACCCGGCGGAATTGCAGCGGGTACTGCGGGATTAGGATCAGCAACGGGCGGCGCAATAGCAGGAACGTCTTCACTAGGAGCTTCACTGGGCGGCAGCGTTGGCAGCGTATCTTGCGCGATCGCAGGTTGAGTGCGAATGGCCCAGCCGCTCAGCAACAGGCCAACGACTGAAATAGCCAACCGACGACGCAAGCACAGAGATGATAAACCTTGCACACTTGAAGTGAGAACAGCGCTACCCATTCGAGGCGATCGCGCTGAGCGAGTGCTAGAGGTTGAACTATTGGGGCTAAGTAAACCGTTATTCATAACCGCTTGAAAAAATTAAGTGACTGTCGGATCGACGGGGGGTGGAAGTACTGTGCAAGACTTTTTGTGCAAGATTTCTGATGACGTTTTGCCATTTGACGTCTTAGGCTTTTGACATGCCGCAGGTGGGTGCTTTGCAGATGACCGTTTCTTTATAGCTACTACTTTTCTCTGACTTTTGTGGCTGCGTTCTGCGTCTTGCGCCTATGTTTTTATTAACTGTTCGTAACTGTTGTTGGTAACCTGGCATGTCAGAACCTGGCATATCAAAAGATGTGGTCTAACGTTTTGACGGGTTTACAAGCGTTTAATGAAAGATAGCTTTTAGTAACTTTAACCTACAGCGTTATCCAAAACATAGTGTCGCAAAATGAACACAGGCCCATCTTCATGGCACTTCTTACAACGCAACAAATTCAAATAACGCTATTCCTCCTTGGAACTTATTGGCTGAAACTTTCGTCCTAAGCGGATACAGAGCAGTGGCCTCTATCTATTTACGACCTATCTGTTTACTAACTGTTGCGAAGAGACTGTTGCGAAGAGAGCAGCTGTCCTCGTGAGACGCCTTTAGCAGAGACCAGTCACGGAAAGACCGTTCGCAACAGTTCAGATTGAACGGATTGGCCGATGGCGATAGCTGCCTCCTGATGCAGCGCGATGTCACTGAGTGCGTCAATAGGCAGCCATATACTCACAGCCACCCAGGGCATTCTTTGACGCTGACGCCACTGCGCTTTTTGGTCTGCCCAGAACCACCAGGCGGGAGAAGCACTTCCACCGTGAGGACTGGCGTACCATTGCAAAACAGCGAACGTTTGCTCCTTACTCCATGCACGGAAGAAGTCAGTATTAATCCGGACAGTTTCCCCTTTGTGAGGGGGATCTTCAAGAACGCCTTTGGAAGTATTTTGGCCCAGATTGGCCGGATTGGCGGCGACTTCAAATGGCAAAGACTGCTGCGAGTCAGTCTGCCAGCGCTGAGAACCTTTGATATCCAACCACTCTACTTCTGGCTGGTCGGCCTCCCAGATTTGGGGACGCAGCAGCAGAAAAACCGTCTCAGGCATATCCGCTACATCCGCTGATTCAGTCGCTTCTCGGTCGAGAGAAAGCTGCTGAATAGACCAGGTGTCTCCACCAATTTTGGTTTTGACCTGCTCTGTGGTCTGCCAGCCCGACAGTGTAATGCCCTGATCGCGAATGGCCTGCAATTCTGACTGATTTGGCACCTTTAGCGGCGTAGACCAGGGCCAGCTAGAGACATAGTTGGGTAGAGCGCTAACCGCAACGAACAAAGACAGCACGGCGATTACAACCAGTGCCACAGTTGACCTTTTGGATACATTTCTAGGCATCACAGGGGAAGACACAGGGCAAACGTCTGCTTTTCGCAAACGAGCTAGATAAAATCAAGGCGGCTAAATACCAGCAATAGAAGGACCAGTAATAGAAGGGGGAAAATTCACTGAAAATCAGAAGTAATCTCTTGTAGGCGGCTGAGGATTGGGAGATTGAGGAGAGCTTTGTAGATTGGTTGGACTCGCGCCAGAGCCGCCTACCTTCAGGGTCGTCGGAACATAGCGTTCTAGCAGACGAATGAGGACAATTAACATACCCAGCATGGCAGCTGAATATAGATCTCCGCCCCAACTGTCGTGGAGCCACTCGAAGGCTTTGGTCATTTGTGCGCCGTGGAAGTAAGTCAAAAGGGTATTGCGAATAATATTGCCAAAGACACTAATCCCGATGATGCCAACAAAAAAGAGGCCCGTTCTCAGCCTGGAGCGATTCAACCCAGTCCAGTAGGTCAAAATCAAGCCCATATACAGACTGGTAAACAGCATCTTGAGCCCCGCGCAGTGAGGGGCGACTTCCACCAGCTGGTCGTTTACGAATAAATAGATGCCTTCTATATAAACGTTGACGTCGAACTGCTGCAAGATAACGCCAGCAACAGCAGCAATAAAGCTCTGCAGCGGTAAGATGTAGGGCTCGATCAGGTACGGCAGCTGCGTAGGTGTCGCGAATAACAAGAGCACCCAGGGAAAGGCATACAGCCGAAATCCCTTTTGTCCCTTAAGGGCCAAAAGCAGCCCCGCTAGCAGCATCGGCAGGGACAAATTCATCATGTCCGGCAGCCCAACACTATAGAACACAATGGCCAGTAGCATGAGCGGCACGGCTAGCCAGTGCGCTTGATTGGGCAGCTTTTGCCAACGCGATCGCCCCTCCCAAACCAGATAGGCCGCAAAAGGAATACCCAGTAAACCGTGGCTAAAGTATTCGTGCTGAATGCTAATGCTTTTGTTGAGCCAGCCATCGACCCAGTACAAAAGTAGCGGAACGTAAAGAACAGCCACCAGCGCCAAGATGATGATTTCAAGCGAGATTTGAGGTTTGGCTTTAGACGTCAGCATGCCATTAGCGTTGAAAAAGTTAGCGTTGTTAAAGTTAAAAGCATTTCAAAGTTAAATAAGCGTACTTACAGGCTCACGGCTCACTACAGAGGCGATCGCATCCACGACCCGGTCAATCTGCGCCGTGGTCAAGCCGGGATACATCGGCAAGGACAAAATTTCCTGGCTGAGCGCCTCTGCACAGGGGAAATCGCCCGCACTGTAGCCCAAAGACTGAAAGGCGGGCTGCAGATGGCAAGGCGTTGGGTAGTGAATGCCCGTTTGAATAGCATTCGCATTCAGCTCCAGCTGCAAAACCGTTCGATCGACCGGGCAATTCGCCGTAACACGAACAACGTATAGATGATAAACGTGCCCTGCCTTGCTGACGTTTTGCATCGGGATGATGCCTTTTGCCGTTAGTGGCTGTAGCGCCCGGTCATAGTAGGCCGCCAGGCGGTTGCGATCGCTATTCCACCGCTTCAGATACGGCAGTTTCAGCTGTAGTACGCCCGCTTGAATAGTATCCAATCGGCTGTTCGTACCGCCCGGATCGGTGTGAAAGTATTTTCGAGTCGCCCCATAGTTGCGCAAAGAGCGTACGGTCTGGGCCACAACGGCCTCTGAGGTAACCAGCATCCCACCGTCTCCGAGGGCACCTAAATTTTTGCTGGGATAAAAACTAAACGCCGCTCCAAGCCCTACCGAGCCTGCTGTATAGCCTTCACGTTCTGCCAAATGGGCCTGAGCAGCATCTTCAAAAATCATCAGGTCATGGCGCTCAGCGAGCTGAAGCAGCCCCAACGGGGACACCATTTGCCCGTAAAGATGGACAGCTACGATGGCCCGCGTTTTGGGTGTAATTGCAGACTCCACAGCAGCTAAATCGAGCAGCCCAGTAGCCCGTTCACAATCGACAAAGATAGGCGTTGCCCCTACCTGAGCAATACCAATGAGGGTCGCAATAAAGGTATTGGCGGGCAAAATGACTTCATCACCCGGACAAATACCGCAGGCCCGCAGGCCCAATGTGATCGCATCAGTACCGCAGCCAACGCCTACCGCATGTTCGCGCCCGCAAGCCTCGGCGAATGCCGATTCAAACTCAGCAACGGCTTGACCTAGCACGTAATCACCACGGCTAAGCGTCTTTTCAACCACAGCCAGGATATCTGCCTGAATAGGTCGATGCTGCAAAGACAAATCGACAAAAGGAATCTGTGGTTGAGAAGGCTGATCGGACGATGACTCAGGCAAGGGGGAAGAAGAGTGCATAAAGGGGCGTGAAAAAGGGTAGAAATGCCGACGCCTGCGTAGCGGCAACCATCATTAAGCGATCGCTGCTTTCATCAGTGTGGCTTGATTTACCTATCAGCATCCTTAAAAAGGATGAATTCTGTGTAAAACTTGCCTAAATCGCTTCAACAGGTTTTGATTAGATAGCTCAATAGTGCCCGCCCAGTTCATCGTCGTTACAGCGGGCCGGAGAAAAATCAAACCCCAAAATTAAACCGGAAAAACAAAACAACAAGGTGCTTAGCATCGATGGATTTTCAGAGCGCACATCAAGAGCTAGTTAGCCAAACCCTGCCGCAGTATGAAACCAACGCTGCTTTTCTAGAGAGGCTACGGCAGGGCCATCCCCCTTTGCCTGGGCAGGTTACATCGCTTTTGCTGGCGCTCAAGGTAATTCACAGCGGCCTTAGAGGAGACACTGCGCTTAACCGGGAGCTAGCCCACGCCCTTTTTTTAGTGGCCTACGAAAGCCGAAATTTATTTGAGTCAGGCCGGGCGGCGGGCGTCAGCTGGCCACCACTGCTAGATCAGGATTTGGAAAGACTGGCGATCGCAGCCTACAGAATATTTACTGACGCGCCGTCAGAGAACAAGTAGCCCGAAGGAAGCAACTTTTGTCTGTCTTAACGAGCAGCTAGTTCTTGGTACCAAACCCCCGATATCAAAAAAATTTGAAAAGTGGTAGCTAATTAGGCAGCTTACGACTAAAGTACAGGGACGAAAACGCAGACGCTGGGACTAACCAATGTCATCTCGTTCAGAACTTGAGGTCAAATCTCGTTTAGTGCTGGGGTTAGGGCTACTTAGCATTGGTTTAGTTTGGTTGCTCAAACTGCTGTGGCCAGTCTTAGTCATTGCAGGGATGGGAGCGGGTGGCTACTATCTGTGGCGGCAGCAGTATAGGAAGTATCAGGCCTACCAGCGTCGTCAGGACAGACTGACCGAAAAGTTCTACTACCTGCTTCAGCAGCGGCAAGGGCGAATGAGTGCGCTGGAGTTTGCAATGCATACTCGCGTCGACGGTCGGGATGCTCAGCGGTTTCTACACTCGCAGGCACAGGCATTTGGCGCTTTTTTTGAACGCACGGTCCATGGCGACATTATCTATATTTTTAATCTAGCTGTAGTTTTTAGCCTAGAGCCTTCGTACGCACCACCTGCCTACAGGCCCGTAACTCCTGCGGAAGTAGCCTGGGCCTATGCCGAGCAGGCTCAGGTAAAACGAGCGTATGTAGAAGACATGAGGCGGCGACAGCGGGAGGGCCAGCGAAAGGGCGAGTCTGGGCGATCGCTACGACCAAGCGCCGAGAAGATCCTGCCGACTGTTCGCGGCAGAGCTCAAGCCACCGCCGAGAACGTCAAAACGATCGATGTCTCTGCGGTAAATGAATAGAGTGCCAGCCAAAGGACTAACCCAAGAATTGGCCTATTGGTCGTTCTTTCAAGAATTAATTTCTGATGGCAATTTCTGCAAGGGCCTTTACAAACTGACCTCAGTTACTGAGCATAGGAAAGGTTTAAAGACGCAATAAGGAGAAATAAGCCGTGGAAAAGAGTTTCATCATGATCAAGCCCGATGGCGTACAGCGGGGTTTGGTCGGTGACATTATCAGTCGGTTTGAAACCAAAGGGTTCAAGCTGGTTGGCCTGAAGCAAATGTCCGTATCTAGAGACCTAGCAGAAGCTCACTACGCGGTTCATAAAGAGCGTCCTTTCTTTAAGGGCCTGGTTGATTACATTATTTCTGCACCGGTAGTCGCCATGGTGTGGGAAGGCGAAGGCGTCATTGCCTCTGCCCGTAAGCTGATTGGCGCGACGAATCCGTTGGAGTCCGAGCCAGGTACTATCCGGGGCGACTATGGCATCACCATTGGCCGCAACATCATCCATGGTTCGGATGCACCTGAGACGGCTCAAAGCGAAATCAAACTTTGGTTCGGTGATGATCTGTGTGACTGGGAATCTGTCATGCAGCCCTGGTTGTACGAATAGGGCTGCTCGGCTCAACCGGTAAGCGCCAAAAGGTAACTGACAGAAAGCAACTTAAAAATGGCTAAAGGCCCCGGTAACTGGCAAAATTACCGGGGCCTTTAGTCGTATGTGCATAGTCCACGATGGGCCAGCTTACATATTTGCTCGCGCATCTTTTACCGCAGCCATAAAGGCAATGACGCCAGCTGGAATGCTGAGGGCCAAAATGACAGCAGTCGGTGCGGTGCCCCAGTCGGGGTCACCAGAAGAAAGTTCAAACATGGAGCCCACTGCTGCGATCGCAGTCAGACAAGCTATACCTAAATACGCGCCGCTCTTAGGGGTCACAATTTTTCTCCAGTAGTGATGTTATGAGGTGTTGAATCTAAAAAAATTGAATTTGCAAAGGTCAGTACAAAAATCCCTTAGCTGATTTTCTGCTTAATTCTTTTGACGTCTTGAACCTTAAAGCCGTTTTTATCCAGCTCCTGATTGAGCGCGATCGCATTTTCTACCCGATCGACAAACATCACACCGTCTAGATGATCCATCTCGTGCTGAATCACCCGGGCCAACAAATCATCGGCCTTCAGCTTACGCGGTCGCCCCGACTCATCTTTGTAGCTCACTTCAATCGCAGCAGGACGCACAACATCTAAGTACACCCCTGGAATGCTCAAGCAGCCCTCCTGGCCAGTCGCTAGCTCTTTGCTGTAGCTGATTACTTTTGGATTAATGAGTACTAAAGGTTGATTGGCCGCATCTTCTGGATCTGCATCGACGACCAGCAGCTGCTTGTTTACCCCAACCTGCGGTGCAGCAAGGCCAATACCGTCTTCGCTGTACATGGTTTGCAGCATTTTACGCACCAAGTCGCGTAGCGCATTATCAACTTTAGCGACCCGCTTAGCAGGCTGACGCAAAACGCGATCGCCTAAGTAGTGAATAGAAAGAGGCGGTTTTTTAAGTTTTTTCTTTTCAACTTCAATAGCTACGGCCATGGGTTCTACGGGTAAAAGGGTGAATGAAATGAAGGGTTAGGAGCAGACAGAAATTAGAGATTATTATTGTAACAACTCAGAACGACTTCGAGAAAGCCTGACCGCACGGGGACAGCAGAAAGGACCACTAAAGTCATCTAAGTCAATCTATTGCAGCTAATCTGCTGGAATGCATCAAACCATCTTGATTCGGGAATCCTAGAGCTGATTTTATTGATTTTTCAGCATTTTTATAGAAGAGTCCCCGCGCCCTGATGATGAGATCACTCCTCAAAACAGACTATTTACTGATTGAAACCCTGCGCGGTCTACGGCGCGGCGGCTGGATGAACTGGGCTGCGGCTAGCACCATGACGGTGCTGCTCTTTTTATTCGGCACCAGTTTGCAGGTGAGCTGGCAGGTAGAAGGTCTGCTCAATCAGTTTGGCTCACAGCTGGTTATTTCGACCTATCTAGAGAGTGGGGTGGATGCGGGCAGTCTGATTACTCAGGTGCAGCGGTTGCCTGGTGTGGTCGATGTTTCGTCGGTCAGTAAGGAACAGGCCTGGTCTCAGCTGACCGCCGATCTGGGGCTATCTAACATCTCTAACGCAGCAGCGCAGCTAAACGGCAATCCGCTAGTCGATGAGCTCAAAGTCAAAGCGCGCGACGCCGAACAGGTTCCTAGACTGGCCGATACGCTCAGAAATATGACGGGCGTAGACGACGTCCTATATGTCAATGAAGTGATTAAGCAGCTGCGGGAGCTGAATGAAGGGCTGCGCTGGGTGAGCCTATGCATTGTGAGCTTGCTGAGTATGACAGCGATCGCCGTCGTTACCACGACGATTCGACTCATTGCGATCGCTCGCCGCCAGGAAATAGAGGTTATGCAGCTCGTCGGTGCCACCCGCAGCTGGATCTACCTGCCCTTTCTACTACAAGGTGTCACCTTTGGCCTCGTCGGTGCAGGCAGCTCCTGGGGTTTGCTTTTAGCCATTCAAGAAGGGCTAAAGTCTCTCGCAACAAGCAATCAACCCGCCTTTATAGAATTTCTGATTAACGGGCTGCGGCTTACTGCCCAACAGTGGATTATGCTTCCTATTGCGCTGCTCGCTCTAGGGAGCAGCCTTGGCCTGCTCGGTAGCCTAATCGCCGTCAAGAAAGTAGCTGCGGCTCGATAAGGGCATTCAAACCGTTCACTCGATACAGCGCATTAATCGACATAGCACGACGCTCTACACGGCATTCACACAAAAATCTCCTGTTCGCTGAGGTCTAACCCTAGAGAGCAGGAGATTTTTTAGTAGGTAATTCGCGAGTGCAAACGCAGGACCTCTGAGTAGAGGGGAGCCTTAGTAAGCAAGACCCATACTACGAGTCGTCTCAGCACCTAGATATACACGAATGCTGAGGAAATCAGTGGGGCAAGCCGTCTCACAGCGCTTGCAGCCAACACAGTCTTCAGTCCGAGGGGACGCTGCAATTTGACCGGCCTTACAGCCGTCCCAAGGAACCATCTCCAAGACGTCGGTAGGGCAAGCTCTGACGCACTGAGTGCAGCCAATACAGGTATCGTAAATTTTAACTGAATGGGACATGAAGCATAGACTCCAAAATTATTATTGCAATATCGCCAATCGCTACTGACTGACCGGGAGGTTTGCCTAAGCCAACCGCTACTCCAAGCATTCAGAAGAATTTTAGGGCACGCAAAATTGGCTATCGACCGCGAGCAAGGGTTCTCCAAACCCAAGTGCAGTTTATCTTGCAGGTGCGAGTGATTCATTAAATATAGGGGCAAAAATTTATGGAACGTAATACTTCGATGACGATTTCTTAGGAATTGCTTGCGCTAGCCCAGAGTAAACAGGGGAGTAAGCAGGGGTCACGATTTCCTATAAGATAATGAAGCTTAAATTACAAACTGTATTTAAGGCGTTGTGATTGATGAGTTTTGCTGGCAGCTTTACGCTTACCAGCAGAAAGGGTCAAACCATCGCCAGATTAACGGTTGAGTTTGAGTAAGTTTTTACGCTTTTTGACGCTGTTTGAAGGTAAGTACAGTAATGAGTGACGACATTTTAGGAAAAGTTCAGAAAATCGTTTCTGAGCAACTCGGTGTGGACGAAGCGGAGGTTAAGCCAGAAGCTAACTTCGCCAATGACTTAGGTGCCGATTCTCTCGATACCGTTGAGCTAGTGATGGCTCTAGAAGAAGAATTTGATATTGAAATTCCTGATGAAGCGGCTGAGAGCATTAGCACCGTTCAATCAGCTGTTGACTTCATCAAGTCGAAGTCAGCTTAAAAAGCACTCACAGCTGCGAGTAACAAAGTCGCAACCGTGTCGTAATCGTTAGCTCACAGGTTGTTTTTTGTTGCTCGTTAGTGATGTTAGATATTTTGATTTAGATATTCTTGCGCCTCTTAAACCCTGCGCCGACCTTTGCGCCGAACTTGCGCCTCTTAAGAACTATGGCTCCCTCAGAAAAACAAGTGGACGAAATCCAGCGATCAAAAAAACGCGTTGTCATCACCGGAATGGGTGCAATTACCCCTCTTGGGAATACCCTAGCGGACTATTGGCAAGGGCTGATGACGAGCAAAAACGGCATCGATCGAGTGACTGCTTTTGATGCGTCTAACCACGGTAGCCAGGTTGCAGGTCAAGTAGAAGGCTTTGACCCACTTGAGTATATGGACCGCAAAGACGTAAAGCGAGCTGCTCGTTTCGCTCACTTTGCGATCGCAGGTAGCAAGCAAGCCATCGCCGACGCCAAGCTCGAAATTACCGACCTCAACGCAGAGCAGGTCGGCGTGATGATCGGTACCGGCATCGGCGGCATTCAGGTCATGGAAGATCAGCAGGAGATCTACCTCAACAAAGGGCCCAGCCGCTGTAGTCCTTTTATGATTCCGATGATGATTGCCAACATGGCCGCTGGCCTAACGGCAATTCAGGTAGGGGCTAAAGGCCCCAATTCTTGCTCGGTTACGGCCTGTGCAGCCGGGTCTAACGCGATTGGCGACGCCTTTCGGCTCGTTCAAAACGGCTACGCCCAAGCGATGATTTGCGGTGGCACCGAATCAGCCGTCACCCCGCTTACCTTTGCAGGCTTTTCGTCTATGCGTGCGATGTCCACGCGCAACGATGACCCCACCCACGCCAGTCGCCCTTTTGATAAAGACAGAGATGGCTTTGTGTTAGGCGAAGGCTCTGGCATTTTGATTTTAGAAGAGCTAGAGCATGCCATTAGCCGCGGTGCTCGCATCTATGCGGAGATGGTGGGCTATGGCATGAGCTGTGACGCCTACCATATGACAGGGATTGCCCCTGGCGGGGAGGGCGCGGTTCGCGCTATTCGCCTAGCCCTCAAAGACGGAGGACTCGCACCCGAAGACGTAAGCTACGTCAATGCGCATGGCACTAGCACACCCGTAAACGACCCGAACGAAACAGCGGCGATCAAGACCGTACTCGGCGATCATGCCTACAAAATCACCGTCAGCTCAACCAAGAGTATGACTGGCCATCTGCTAGGTGGCTCGGGCGGAATCGAAGGCGTTGCGGCGGTGATGGCCGTTGCCAATGATAGGGTTCCACCCACCATCAACTTAGAAAATCCCGATCCAGCCTGCGACCTCGACTACGTCGCGCACAAGAGTCGCGAGCAGACTGTGAACGTTGCCCTTTCCAACTCGTTCGGATTTGGGGGACACAACGTCACCTTGGCCTTCAAAAAGTACAAGTAGTGCTACTAAAGACGAAATGACAGGGGTAGCAGACATAGCCTCTGTTAACCGTCGTAGATGTTACAGATTCATAGGTATAATGACCTAACAAATCTTCTTAAACATTTGTATAGGATGACGCCATCCTATTTGGGAGCGTCAGCTAAATCGCTATTGTTTAAGAGCTAACCTTTCTAAACTTCACCTTAAATTGGCGAGCGTCCTTAATATTGGCGAGCGTGTATAGGCCCGCCAGAGGGCTGCAACAAAGCATGTAGTTCTCTCGATTGCGAGGCGACGCTACGGCTCCTCACCCATTTGAGTCCCACTCCTTTCAACGCTGTTTTACTCAAAGAAAAAGTCTATGGCTGTCGCAACTCAATCGCTTGAAGCACTGTGCATTAATTCCATTCGTTTTTTAGCCGTTGACGCCATCAACAAATCCAAGTCGGGTCACCCTGGTTTACCGATGGGCGCGGCGCCGATGTCCTATGTGCTCTGGGACAAGTTCATCCGTCATAACCCCAAGAATCCTCAGTGGTTTAACCGCGATCGCTTCGTACTTTCAGCGGGTCATGGTTGCATGTTGCAATACGCCATGATGTACCTCACCGGGTACGACAGCGTCAGCATGGACGACATCAAGCAGTTCCGCCAATGGGGGTCTAACACGCCCGGCCACCCTGAAAACTTTGAAACAGCAGGGATTGAAGTAACCACGGGCCCATTGGGCCAAGGCATTTGTAACGCGGTTGGTTTAGCGATGGCTGAGGCACACCTTGCCGCTAAGTTCAACAAGCCCGATTGCACGGTCGTGGACCATTACACTTACACCATCATGGGTGACGGCTGTAATATGGAGGGCATCTCGGGTGAGGCTTGCTCTTTAGCGGGTCACTTGGGCCTCGGCAAGCTGATTGCACTGTACGACGACAACCATATTTCGATTGATGGCAGCACGGATATTGCCTTTACAGAAGATGTGAGCAAGCGCTTTGAGGCATATGGCTGGCATGTGCTGCATGTAGAAGACGGCAATACTGATTTGGATGCGATTGAAAAAGCGATCGCAGAGGCCAAAAAAGTCACTGATAAGCCCACAATGATCAAAATTACGACGATCATTGGCTACGGCTCTCCTAACCGTCAGGGCACAGGCGGCATTCACGGTGCCATGCTAGGCGATGACGAAACCAAGGTCACTCGCGAAGCGCTTGACTGGAAGTACGAGCCATTTGAAATCCCTGAAGATGCACTAAACCAGTACCGCAAAGCGATTGATAACGGTGCTAGCGCTGAAGCTGAGTGGGAGAAGGCGCTCGCCACCTACCGCACTAAGTACGCGGAGGAAGCAGCTGAGTTCGAGCGTTTCCTCTCTGGCAAGCTACCCGACGGCTGGGAAGACGCACTGCCCAAGTACACCCCTGAAGACAAGGCACTCGCCACTCGCAAAAATTCTGAAGCGACCCTCACCGCCTTAGCCCCTGTTCTTCCCGAACTGATCGGTGGCTCAGCTGCCCTCACCCACTCAAACCTCACAGAGCTGAAGATCTCTGGCGACTACCAGAAAGGCTCGTACGAAAACCGCAACATTCACTTCGGCGTACGCGAGCACGGCATGGGCGCTATCTGCAACGGCATCGCTCTGCACAACAGCGGCCTGATTCCTTACTGTGCAACCTTCCTAGTCTTCACCGACTACATGCGCGGTGCGATTCGCCTATCTGCTCTTTCCGAAGCGGGCGTCATCTACGTTATGACCCACGACTCCATCGGTCTGGGCGAAGATGGACCCACACACCAGCCTGTAGAAACGGTTGCTTCCTTGCGCGCAATTCCTAACCTCTATGTGATTCGCCCCGCAGACGGCAACGAGACTTCTGGCGCGTACAAAATCGCCGTCAACAAGCGCAAAGCACCGACGCTGATGTGCTTCTCTCGCCAGGGTCTGCGCAACCTACCAGGCTCTTCAATTGATGCAGTTGCCAAGGGCGCTTACATCATGTCTGACTCCGACGGCACCCCCGATCTAATTTTGATCGGGACAGGTAGTGAAGTTCAGCTTTGTGAAGATGCAGCTGAGAAACTACGCGGCGAAGGCAAGAAAGTACGTGTGGTTTCTATGCCCTGCTGGAAACTGTACGAAGAGCAAGACGCGGCCTACAAAGAGTCTGTCTTACCCAAGGCTGTGAAGAAGCGCTTGGTTGTTGAAGCGATGAGCAGCTTTGGCTGGGCTAAGTACTTTGGTGACGAAGGCGATATGCTCTCTGTCGACACCTTTGGTGCTTCGGCGCCTGGTGGCAAAGTGATGGAAGAGTTTGGCTATACGGTAGACAACGTTGTTTCTCGTGCTAACGCGCTATTGAGCTAGAACTTTTGGTCTGAAAGTCTGACTAGACTGACTAAGCTGAAATAACTGAGTAAATAAACATAGAGAAAGGCCCTTTTGCAAAAATCGCAAAAGGGCCTTTCTCTATTAGCCTTTCTCCTTTAAAGAAGTCACTACAATCACTGACTGAGCTTCTGGGTATTACAACTGGAAATCACATACTTTGACACATCGATTTAAGAAGCACTTCCGACCGGCTTGATTGACTGTTCTAACTAAAGCTATAGACTGATTAGCAAATGCACAAAAACCAAACTAAGTCTGCTTCCTAAATCTATGCCACGATTCGATTGTATTGTTGTTGGTGCCGGGCCAGCAGGCGCAAGTGCTGCTTACCACCTGAGCAAGAAAGGACACAGCGTTCTACTGCTAGAGAAAGCTTCGCTACCGCGATACAAGCCCTGTGGCGGTGGGGTTTCACCGCAGGTAGCGCAGTGGTTTGACTTTAGCTTTGAGCCAGTGATTTCGCAGAAGGTGACGCACGCCCGGTATACGTGGAATCGGGGTGAGGTGATTGACGTTGAGCTGAAGACGCCGGTTTGGATGGTGCGGCGTAATGAGTTTGACCACTATTTAGTGCAGCAGGCACAAAAGGTAGGCGCGCAGCTACAAGACGAGACCAAGGCAACGGGAGTTGAGTGGACGGGTGATTGCTGGCAAGTGAGTACGAGTAGAGGCGATCGCATTGAAGCAACCTATCTAATAGCAGCGGACGGCGGACGCGGACCGATGGCAAAGTGGCTGGGGTTTACAAACCGCAAGTCCAGCATTGCAGGCGCGATTGAAATTGAACCGAAGCGGGCTGTGGATGATGGTCACATCGTGCATTTTGAGTTTGGGCTATTGAAAAATGGCTATGTGTGGAATTTTCCGAAAAGCGACGGCTACTCGATTGGCAGCGGTGCATTTAAGACCAACCAAAGAAAGGGAAATGACTTAGTAAAACCGATGGTTGAGTATGCCAAAGGATTCGATGTGGATGCAACGCAAGAAGCAAAGTTTGGACATCCGGTATATATCTGGCACGGCGATCAGCGGTTGCATACGCAAAATGCCGTTTTAGCGGGAGAAGCCGCCTGCGTAGTTGATCCGCTAACGGCTGAAGGCATTCGACCCTCGATGTTCACAGGCATCAAGGCAGCTGAGGCAGTTGATCGGGCTTTGAACGGTGACGAGCATGCATTGGCTGACTACACGCAAGTTGTGAAAGACAAAATTGGCAGAGAAATGAAGCTAGCCGCGCGGTTAGCAAAAGCCTTTTATTTGGCACCGCATTTTAGCTACCGCACTATCATGCAGAAGCCTTCGGCAACTTGGGCGATGGCCAGAATTTTTGCTGGAGAGCTGAAATACGCTGATATGGTGCAGAAGGCGTTGAAACGATTGAGTGGAGGATTATTGGCGAAAGGAGGACTGTAGGTAACTGATTGAATCTTTTGTAACCTCAAAATAATGTGTGATTGACGGCCAAAATCGTGTAAATATACAACTGAAATTTTATTAAAAACGTGAGCGAGAGCAAGCCATGAGTGAGGCCCGTGAGATTGCAGAAAGTCAGTTAGAAACGGCGCTAAAAGACGTTTTGACCGATGAATTTGAAGATTGCTGGAGCCGCATTAAAGATGATCCAGCAATCACGGATGCCGAAGAGGAAATGTCTGACCTGATGGAATGGTTTGGCGAACAGGTTCAGGCCATCGTTGAAGACATCGTTGAGCAAGACCCGGCAGATGACGATGACGATATAGTCGAGGATGACGATGACGAGGATGAGGATGAAGATACGAAGGAAGGATTTGAAGAAGAGTAGTAGCCTCGCTAGCGCTCTAGGCGTGGGCAATCGGGCTTGCAAGGCGTAACGGCGCAAGGCGCATAAATTATTCACGCGCACAAATACGCTACGCTATCAAGGTAGTTTCCGGTCTTTGTCAGTTTGTCAACTGCATGGCGCGATCGCCCTACAAATAGCCCTCATACACAGACCCCCGTCATCGCACCAGAGGTCACAAAGCTGTGGTTTACAGATCACATGCTGTTCCAATATCGTCGCTGTCGCCGCCGCACCTACCTCGACAACTACGCTGATCCTGAGCTAAAAGACCCACCCAGCGACTATTTCGTTAAGCTTCGTCAAGATAGCGCCGAACATCGTCAGGATATTCTGAGCCAGTTCGCGCCGCTTAGTCGCCCAACTTACGAACATCACAATTGGGAAGCTGGTGCCGACGCCACCTATCGGTTGATGCGCGAGGGCGCTGATACTATTCATCGCGGCGTCCTAGTGACTGAGGGGCCAGACGGAACTTGCTATCGCAGTGAACCAGACCTACTGGTCAAGCAAGCTGGCAACTCGTGGCTAGGCAGCTGGTACTACAAGCCCTACACCGTCAAATTTGGCAAAAAGCAAAAGCCAGAATATCAACTGGTAGCGACCTTCAGCGCCTACCTTTTAGCCGAGATTCAGGGCGTATGGCCCGACACCGCAGAACTCTTCTTAAAAAACAAACAATACAGCGTTAACCTGGAACGCTACGTGCCAAAACTGCAGGAGGCCCTAGACGACTGTCACGAAATCATGGCGTCGGACGAGCCACCAGAAGTGTTTATCTCCCGTAATCGTTGCAGCCTTTGCCCCTGGCTTGGCCACTGCTACGCCAAGGCAAAAAGCGTTAACCATCTCTCTCTTTTGCCGGGCGTTACCCTTCCTCGCTATCCCACACTTGTAGATTTAGGGCTCACCACCGTGGAAGCACTAGCTGACATAGACTCAGCCATTCTGACCGATGCGCTTGGCACGGAGCATCATATTAGTGAAAAGCTAATTTATCAGGCTCAGGCAACTGCTCGTGGCACGGCTGTTCCTCGCATGCATAGTGGGTATTTCCCAATCGAGCCCCATCAGGTACCGACAACAGATATTGAACTGTACTTTGATATTGAAGCCGCGCCTGACAAAGATTTGATTTATCTGCACGGTGTGCTGGTTGTAAACAACAACAATCAAGAAAAGACTTTTCACGCATTGATTGCAGAAGCGCCTGAAGAAGAAGAGAAAGCCTGGTTTGAGTTTCTCGCACTGGTAGAGCGTTATCCGGATGCGCCCGTTTATCATTTTTGTCCTTACGAGGCGCAAACTGTTGCTCGGCTAGGACAGCTGTATGGCACGGACGGCGTTGATATCAACAAACTGTTGAACAGATTTGTTGATATTCATAAGCGAATTGTTGATTCTGTTGCTTTACCCGTAGAGAGCTATGCACTCAAGCATTTGGCCCGGTGGATGGGGTTTGAATGGAGAGATGAAGATGCCAATGGGGCACAGTCAATTTGTTGGTATGCAGATTGGTTAGAAACAGGCGATCGCACTCACTTAAACACCATTCTTCGCTACAACGAAGACGACTGCCAGGCCACCTACCGCGTCAAAGACTGGCTGGTGAAATTTGCGCAGCCTTTTTGGCAGTCAAACGCATAGAGAATCGCGCTGACTCAAACGCGCTGACTCAAAGTAGAGAATCGCGCTGACTCAAACTGGTTTAACAGCCACTTTTCGAGTGGCTGTTAGCAATCATTCAGCGACTAGATAGCAGAAATCTCCGCATTAACGATGACATCGTTGAAGCTTTTGTTGCCCCCATTCCAATGGTCTTCAAAGCCAAAGGTTTGCTGACCTTCACTACTGCCACCGCGAATGTGGGCAACGCCATCCATGTTGGCCGCTTCAAAGGCAAAGTACACATTCTTCATGTTGCGGCGAACGCGCTTGGCCGCACCTTCTGGTGTGTTGTTGGCCACAATAAAAGGGGCCAGCAGCTGACCGCCATCGACCGTAGTGGTGAGCGTGCCCGTGTTGCGGTCCATATCCAGATCGGTAATTCGGTTGGCGATCGCACTTTGACGATAGCCCGCATCACCTGGCATCAGGGTTTTGCTAGAGAGTGGATCTGCGATCGCCCCCTGCGCATTCTGCACCTGATAAAAGCCCACCGTATTATTAAACCGACCGCGTGACTTCGATTGAACCGTCACCGCCACCTGATCGTCCACACGACCATTCTTATCGAGATCAACCTGCGTCAGGTCAATCAAGAGATCTTCAACACCATTGGTCACAGGATTCGGTGATGTATCCAACTGGTCGAACATAATGTAGTCTAGTGCGCCTTGCTCACCACCATCGCGCCGAGAGGTCAGCTCAAACTTATCACCTGGCTTCAGCGCAATAGACTCATGAGTCACCTTAAGTGCCTTGTTATCCGCGCTGGCTCGAACGCCCGCTAAATCTTGGTCAAAGCTAAACGACACCTTCTGACCGGCGATCTCTACACTTGCCGCAGATTGACCGCCCTGACCATCGAAGTGAGCTACCGACACTCGATAATTGCCTGCTGGCCCTTTGAATACGCCGTTCGCCGAGCCGATAGCCGCAGCAGAACCACCCAGAGAAACAAATTTATCGCCCGACGCCACGCCGGTTAACTCACCCTTACGACGATAGCCGTCTAGCTCAAGCAGCTCCGCTTCGTAGCGAAAATGCTTGGGGTCAGGTGGCTTAGACTCTCCTGTAATCGGAGGTGTGCTGGGTGGAGTCACTGGGGGCTTGTCCGGCACTGAAGGTGGCTCAGCTGGGGGTGGCACTGGGGACGGAACTGGGGGCGTAGGCGGGTTGACTGGCGGGGCCACTGGCGGAGTGGGTGAAGTCGGAGGCGCTGGTGGCGCGGGAATAGTCGGCTGTTTCGGCGCACCAGGCTTTGAACTAGTCTCGTTATTGGCCGCTAAATAGCCCCAGGCATAGGCCGTTGGCGCGATGGTTTCTGTAATCGTAAACTCCGCGCTGGGGACGTATTTAGCAACATCGAAGAAGCTCTCTGATGTCGGCCAAGCCTCCGGCTGCGGTGACATTTCCCCGCGAAATAGATCCAACGCCCAGTGATCGAACTTAGAAAGATCGACCGGCCCATAAATCGAAATGCCCTTCGGATCTTTTTTACCGGTCGCTAGCGAGTCAGCAAACAGAACATTGTCAGGCTGACGCGGGCCAATTCCCGTGGTGTAGCTCACATTATCCGGGTTAGCCCCTCCCTGAAACTGAGCGGCATCTACCGCCCCTTTCAGATATTTCTCATCGCCACTTAGAAAATGAGCGCGGGTAATGTCCACCCGGTCAGCAAAACCGTCATGGGCCCCCCAGCCCAGCATCACATGAGGATTTTTGCTCCATCTAAAGCCCGCTTTATTAATCGCTTCTAGCTGGCGATCGCCATCTTTCATCAAAGCGTCTAATGCATTGGCTTGAACCTTCTTATCCACGCTGGCATGATTGGTCCGAGCATAGACAAAGGCAGCATCTCTATGATCGTAAGCCTTGTGTCTAAATCCCGTTTTCAACGTCTGCTTAAACGCCGTGTCTTTTAGAAACATGTCGTGCCATTTGTCAGCGCCCGTCGTCCGGTACAGTTCGGCTGCCGCCAAATTGCGCTCGCTCAGCACACGCCAGTCGTTGTCAGGGCGTACGCTTTGCTCCTTCTCTGCCCATTCCATCGCCTTTACAGCGCTGTTCAGATAGCCTTTTGCCCTTTTAGCATCAATACCTTCTAGCAAATGAGCGGCTCTAGCGGCCACACCAGCAAACATATAGCTGGTCCAGGCGTCCGGCGCGTAGGCCATCACCTTCTGCGACTCTTGCCAGCTAGCTTCTAGGTCCAATGGATGCTTCGCAGACTCAATGCCGCCGCGCACGCCGCCGTCTTCTCGCTGCATCCGCTGAAAAAAGTCCACGCCCCACAGCGCTTCATCAATCACATCAGCGATATTGTTCTTTGATTCTGGAATCGTAAGATCTACGCCCAGAAAATACTCAGGGAACATCTCACCTAGCTCTAGCAGATCTCTCGAAACGCTCAGATGGTTTGAGTTTCGATCCCAGTCACCCGCATCTTTCCAGCCCCCCCAGGCAAAGTCCAATACTTCATCGGTCGCCCCTTCTTTAAGCACCTTAAAGGTGTCTTGATTGCCGATACCGATACTGGTGTAGCGAAACTGAGCGTTGGACTGATAGACCTTGACACCATCGTCTGGATGAAAGCTGCGGGGCGCTGTATAGTCTGAAAATTTTCCGCCCTTGGCAATGCCACTGCGGAGCGCATACATGCCTTCCATAGAGACTTGAAACGCATCTTCCCAGGCGTTTTCATCAATCTGAAAGTCAAATGACGTACCGACCCCTTCTACTGCAACCCGGTAGTTGCCGGTCCTTTCAAAATCGCTAAAATCCGCAATGTAGACGTCGGTTCCGTTGTAGTTTCGGCCCAAAAAGTCTTCCGCTTCTTTGCGTCCTTTAGAAAGCTCAATCTCACCTTCAAAGACCTTTTTACCCTTGTCGTCTACTAGCCAAAACTTTTGCCCTGGCTGGTAGGCAAGGCCTTTACCCTTTGGTCCCATCCAGGTCGATAAGAAAGCAACTTTAGACGGGTCTTCGGGGTGAAAGCCCAGGTGAGAGATATGAACCGCCTCGCTGCGCACCGTCTCTGGTGAATAGGTAAAGTTCAAATCCTCAAGTTCTTCACCCTGAAAATCCAGCTGATAGCTCTGGCCCTGGCGCATACCCTCAGGTATTTCTAAATAGACCGTATGCTCCATTGGAAACTCAAACTTCCAGGCACCGGTCCGGGCTGAATTTCCTGGCTTGCTTTTAATAAAAACATTTTTGGGCTTAACGCCGTTAATCTTATAGTTTGCAGCCTGTGTAGCCCACTGTTCGTTGAGGTCGGCTCCTTTTAGCTCATCGAATAGGCGAATAGTCTTGCCGTCTTCTATCAGCCGACCAATCTCTTTACCGTTTCGGTTGACGTAGTTTTTACCAAAGATTTTGTCACCAGGCTGCGCTTTGTAAGGAACTTGCTTGCCTCGGACAATCTCGCCCGTTTCAATACGCAGCGCCAAAATATTTGAGTTGACAGAATAAGAATGTGTAACCTGTAGCTTAGCCATATGCAGATAGTTTTACGGTAGTTGATGTTTACCGCCAAACCTGCGCCTAGCTATTCAAAGCTGAACCGTTCATTGAGCATGCTCTCAATGAATATCGACAAAAACATACCGACGAGGACGCCCGAGACCACTAGAAATAGACACCTCTCTTGAACGCCAAACCTTTTAACGCCAAACATAAAGACGTAGAACGCAATGCACAGCTGTTAAAGCTATCAGGTAGCGCTTGTTCAAGCACTACCGGTTGTGGCTTAAAAAATCAGCACCAGCTTGGCATTAGCTAAATTTGGATTGTCTAAATTTGGATCGTCTAAATTTGGGCCTTTAGTTCTAAGCGATAGATCTCGGCTATGTTGGGCTCAGCTTTCTCACAGCATTAGTGACGGGGATTCGATACATTTGCTAGAAAGTTAAAACGAGTCAGATCAGGAATATCTGAACAGTAATAGCGACCGCTATCGAAGCAAATGAACGGCTGTGGAACAAAAGCGTGCTTGAACAACTAGGAACAGGACTGTGCGACCTTGATTCCATAGACGACAGCAAGATAGAGCATGAGCCAAAAGTGTGTTATCAGCTTTAATCAAGCTTTACCCCGCTTGTCCACTACTTTATTCCCGATAGCATAAGAGAATCCGTAAAAATGTGATGGTTTTCGACCGTTTTCTTCCAGTTAATCGCTTCAGCCTAACTGCAGCAAGGAAACTTGATACAAAATAAAAGATTACAAAACTTTGCCTGAGCCGGAGAGTTAAATTCTCAACGATGTTCTCGATAGATCCCTTAAACTCGATAGCTTCCTTGGCTCCCTTAAATAATAGATGCCTTAAACAGTAGACATCATAGATAAGCCGATGTTCTAGCGAATGGTGAATGGCTGAATAAAGCCCTTTGCATCAGGCATAATGCAAGTCAGAGAGGGCCTAGAGGTAAGTCAGCGGCGGGCTAGCCGCCGACTGGAACTTATTTTTCAAATTTGTTTGACAAAGCGCACTCCGATCCGCACAATAGAGATCGCCTTGAGAGGAGAGCTTTACAGCTTTTCCGGCAGCGAGGGCCCGTAGTTCAATTGGTTAGAGCACCGCCCTGTCACGGCGGAAGTTGCGAGTTCGAATCTCGTCGGGCCCGTTCTTATAAACAAACCCCCGTAGCTAATTCAAGCTTCGGGGGTTTTGATTTCAGTTTTTTGACAGACGAAAGGCTCATGGTGGAAATGAGCCGTACATAGCCTTATATATAAACAGCCATGTCTAATCACACGGCCTTGCAGGAAAGGTGATTAGACATGGCATTAGTTTTTCAGGGTGCCGCCATATTTCGCAGGTAGCTGGCTCTCGGCAGGTAAATTCATGACCTCACTGTACAGATTGACGTATTCTACCGCCGACTGCTCCCAGCTGAAGCTGTTGCTCATTGCTCGCCTTTGCAGTGCTTCCCACTGGGGCTTAAAGCGATAGGCCTCTGAAGCACGCACCATACTTGTAAAGAGATCGAGCGCTTCGTAGCGGTCGAAGCAGTAGCCTGTCCCGGCCTCCTTTATGGGGTCGTTGTGGCTTACGGTGTCAACCAAACCGCCTGTGCGCCGCACAATGGGCACGCAGCCATAGCGCATAGAAATCATTTGACTAATGCCACAGGGCTCAAAGCGCGAGGGCATCAGGAAGGCATCGCATCCAGCGTAAATTCTGCGGGCTAAAGAATCGCTGTACATGATGTAAGCGCTAGCACGGCCAGGATAGCGAGCGGCGAGCTCCCACAGCTGGTTTTCGTAGTAGCGATCGCCTGTCCCTAGCACCACAAACTGCGCATCGGAATAGGCCAAAAAGCGATCCATCGTCTGGAGAACCAGATCGAGCCCCTTTTGCTCTACCAGCCGACTGACCAGACCAATCAAAAACTTATTGGGATCTACTTCTAGGCCCATCTCGTTCTGAATGACGGCTTTATTAGGCGCTCGGTTCTCTAACGTCTTGGCCGAGTAATTATGCTGAATTTTGTCGTCCGTAATCGGATCGTAAGCCTCTAGATCAATGCCATTAACAATTCCGCTCAGCTTACCGCTCACAAACGACAGCAAGCCCTCTAGCTTTTCACCATACTCAGCGGTTTGAATCTGCTGGGCATAGGTAGGCGAGACAGTGTTTACCCGGTCAGCAAACTGAACGGCTGCGGCCATTACGTTGTGGCCTTGCATATACCAGGGACACCAGGCGTTTCTATCGAGCCACCAGCGCCAGGGGCCCTGATACGCCAAGTTGTGAATGGTGAAAACGGTGCCAATATCAGACGTGTCGTGCATCCAGACCGGAATCATGCCAGTGTGCCAGTCATGGCAGTGAATGATGTTGGGCTTCCAGTGGTTCCAGGCAAATTCAGCCGCACCGTTAGAGAAAAAGGTAAAGCGCCAGTCTTCATCGGAGCCGCCATAGACATGGTCTGGATCAAAGCAGGGATGGCCCATGAGGTAGAGAGGCACATCGGTCTTTGGCAGCTTGGTCTCGTAAATAGCAAACGAGTTAAACATCGCATATCCCCACCAAATGGGCTCTTCGGGGATATCTACTTTGCTAGCCAGTGACCCATAGTAAGGCATCATCACCCGTACATCGTGGCCCATGTCGCGCAGCACTTTCGGTAACGTGCCCACGACGTCGCCCATGCCGCCCACTTTTGCTAGCGGTGCGGCCTCGGCGGCCACAAACAAAATCTTCATACTTTAGCCCTAGGTAAGATCACTGCCTCTCAACTCAAGTTTATAGTGAGGTGATCCCTTCTCTGAAACTAAAAAGAGCTGAGGGCAGATAGGGCTTACTCAGCCGTTGCGTCTGCCGGAGGGGCCTTTATGGCTACGTCAGCCTCTAGCTGATCGAGCATAATTTCTTTCTTACCAGGCACGTGAGTCTTCTTGTGGTTGTGCTGCCGCTCGTTCATTTCTTTGAGCTGGCGGTCGGCCGCTTCAAAAGCGTCTCTGATAATCGCTTCTAAGGGCTGATTGGGCATGTCTTTGCCCTTGTCTGGACTTTTGTCTACAACGATTTCACGATCTTCGGGCACGGTAATATCGATGCGAACCCGGTAAGGAGAACCGCTGTTGGGGTGGTCATGCACTTTTTCGATTGCCAGATGGCAGCTGCTGATTTCGCTATAAAACTTTTCTAGTCTGGCAATCTTTTCTGCAATTAGGGTTTCTAGGGCATCGGTTTTGTTAATGCCGCGATAAGAAATTTCAGGAGGTACTCTCATGTAGTCTCAAATATTTTTAATAGACAGCCCTCTACTTATAAGTGAGCGGGCTATGAGCGTACCTCTACCATGTGGCCTAGTTTCGTTTAGCCTGGATTGTCGCTTGGACCAGATTCAAACCCCGATGCTAGGCTCTATTTTCTGCGTTGATCACGTCTAGAATTTCCTGAGCGCCCTGCGATCGCAGCCGTTTCGCCAGCTCTTTTCCCATACTCTCAGCATCTACCGGCGCACCTGTCACCGTATCTTTGATCAGCTGCTGACCATCCAAACTTGCCACAATACCCTTTAGCGTCAGCTGGTCACCCTCAATTGCGGTATTCACACCAATCGGCACCTGACAGCCACCTTCAAGCTCTCTTAAAAAGGCCCGCTCGGCGTAGCAGCGCTGCGCAGTGGGCTGATGCTCTAGCACTTTGAGCACCGATAGAATGTCTTCATCGCCCTGACGGCATTCGATGCCGAGTGCACCCTGACCTACCGCGTGCAAAGAGATTTCTGGCGGGAGGATTTGGTGAATGCGATCGCTCATCTCCAGTCGATTTAGTCCGGCAGCAGCTAGCACAATCGCATCGTACTCACCGTCATCTAGCTTGCGCAGACGCGTATTTACATTGCCGCGAATGTCTTTGAACTGAAAATGAGGAAAATAGTGGCGCAGCTGAGCCAACCGGCGTAGAGAAGACGTACCAATCACCGCGCCTTCGGGCAGCGTGTCGAGCTGCTTATCCTTATGCTTTTCGTGCACGACCAGAGCATCAGCAGGATCTTCGCGTTCTGTGACGCAGCCTAACATTAGGCCCTCAGGCAGCATCGTCGGCAGATCTTTTAGCGAGTGCACAGCAAAGTCGATGTTGCCGTTTAGCATGTCGTCTTCTAGCTCTTGAGTAAAAAGACCCTTGTCACCAATTTTAGAGAGCGCAACATCAAGAATTTTGTCGCCCTTAGACTCCATCGTATGGACTTCAAAGTTGATATCAGGAAAGGCCTTGCTCAGCTCGGCCTGTACCCAATGGGTTTGAACCAAAGCCAGCTGGCTTTTACGAGAACCGATCCGAATAGTCCGAGTGGCAACGTTAGAAGACATACTAAAGTGGGCGTTTGCTATGGTGATTTCGCTGAGATTGTTGAGAGATTGTCGAAAAGGAAAGCGACAGATTCCCAGACTACCGCAATTGGAGGCTGCGATGAAGCAGTCAAACCCATAGTCAAACCCGTAGTGCTAGCCTGTTTGACCTACATACATCCGGCAAAAGGGTGCCAGCGGCGAAGTGTTGCGGGTGCTCAATCAATCATGAAGTTCTG
Organism: uncultured Synechococcus sp.; assembly: GCA_937911865.1. Taxonomy (GTDB): domain Bacteria; phylum Cyanobacteriota; class Cyanobacteriia; order Phormidesmidales; family Phormidesmidaceae; genus Phormidesmis. The sequence goes on along the minus strand of CALDSK010000299.1, from coordinate 17,871 downwards.
CGAATAACTGTGTACACCCGTTTACGTTACGCTTTTGGTCTGTCGATATCGTTATTAAGCAGCCTCCTGATAGCGACTGTTAGCAGCCTCCCTGCTAGTGCGCAACAGGTTAATCCACAGGTCAGACAAGACTTTTTAGAAGATCCGCTGACGAGCGAAGAGCGCGACCCGCTGCTGCCAGAGCTACCGGTCAATCGGCCTTATAGTCCACTAGAAAAACAAGCGATCGCCCGCTCGCTTGACCAGCTCAATCAAGAAGCGCAGCAGCTTTTTGCCGCTGGCCAAACTGACGCAGCTTTTGCGCTGTGGCGACGAGAAATTAAGCTATGGCGTGTCATTGGCCCCACTCAAGAGTTTGCAGCGATTCGCCAGGTGGCAACCATCGCCTGGGCAGAACAGCGCATCACAGACGTACAGCTGCTAACGCTTCGTACCCGAGAGCTATGGGATGCAATGAAAACGTCTTTGGGCGTGCCAGCAGAGGAAGATACGCTCGGCGGCCCTAGTCCTGGCGTCCCTGAAGATTCGTTGATTACGGGCGCGGCGACTGCCGATCTGGCGACGTTAGACGATCTTGCTCAAACGCTAATCACGCTGCGAGACGTCGATTCAACGGTAGAAGTTTATGAGCAGACGATTGTGATCGCTGCCGCCAGTGATACGGCTGAGAGTGACTTCAATCAAACGCAAAGGCAGATAGCGCTTGCTGAACTACATGTGGAGTGGTTTCAATTTGCAGAGGCGACTAATGTTTATCTCACGCTGCTCAATAAAGCCAGATCTCAAGGCAACACAGAGCAGGAGATAGCCTACTTAGAACAGCTAGCCTACACCTATCAGCAGGCTGACGCGCTGCTCAATGCCACCCGAGCGCAAACTGATTTGGTGGGGCTGTATCAGGCGCAGGGTGAAAACGAAAAACTACCCGCGCTTTTGATTGCGATCGCCCAAAACTACCGCACGCTCAACCTTCATACCAGCGCCATCGACTACTACCGGGCCGCCTACAGCCGCGCCCAGCAAGAACAGCAGTTCAGCTTTTCAGCCCGCGTCCTTCAAGACTTGGGCTCACTCTACGAATCGCTGGCCCTTACGGACGATGCGCTAGGCACCTATACCTTACTGGTTCCGGTCGAAGAGCAGGCCTATAACGACTACGGCATTATGAATGCCCACGATAAAATCGGTCAGCTTCAGCGCCGCCAGGGCAACACGCTAGAAGCGCTAAAAGCATTTCAAAGAGCACTTGTCATCGCCAATCGGCTCGGCCTACCTGAAGACTACTTTGTTGAACAGATTGAATCGGTCACACAATAGTTACTAAGGAAGTTATTAACGAGCAAACGTCATCAGGAGGAAAAGCATGGCACCGCCGATAACCAACGAGATCGCATCTCTATCTCCTGCTGCTATGAAGCCTGCTGCTATGGGGGCTTGGACAGCTCGCTACGCCAAGCTGGTCGCCGTCGTTCTAGCCTATGGTGCAACGGTTCATGTTGGTAACATCTTTGGCCTCACGGGGACACCTTGGCTCTCGACACCGCTGCTGTGGCGCTGTATGGATATCGCGCTGCTGATATTCAACATTACGGCTGCGATCGCGCTGTGGCGAGGATGGTCTTGGTCCGTGTGGTTTGTGTTTGGCGGGATTATGCTGTTGCAGTTTGTACCCTATACGTTGCTGCGATCGCACTTCATACTCAAACCAGAAGACGCTCAAACCCTCAATGGATTACTGGGTACCGAAGCTATTCTTCTTGCCGTCTTTCTAGTTTTGCTGTGGATGAAGAAGTAACAGCGATGCTAGTTGTCAAAGCTAGGTTCTAGATACGCAGTAAACTTTGAGCAGTAAACTTTGAGAAGCCTTTAACCGCCTATCGTCACCCTTCCTATGCCTATTGCGCCGTCCATCCTTGCTGCCACCGCCATCGGTTTTATTAGCGGCTTCTTAATCAGCCTGCAAGAAACTGGCCTAGACTACCTGATTAACAAAGTCTGGATGGGCTGGAACATCACGCTCAAAAAGTTCGCTTTTAGCATTTCTAGCCTGAGTTTTTTGTTTGGCCTAGGTGCATTCTTAGTACTGAATTGGGGACCGGCTCAGGCGTTAGGCATCGCACCAGCAGACGTCATTCCTTTCTTTCTAAAGACAGGCATTTTTATCAGCATTGCCACACCTATCAGCGGCCAAATCAGAGCTGCGATCACTCAACAAAACACCGGAGACGACCTCGGTCAACAGTAGCCAGTTGGAAGCATTCAGTCAGCAATAGCCAGTCAAAAGCAGCCTGCGAAAATACGCCTGCAAACAAAAATGTAAAGGCGTGAGATATTCAGCGGTTTTAGATATCGTGTGGGTTGAGCTTGGCCGTGAGTGAACTCACGTAGCCAACAGAACATCAGGGGCAGCGATAACTAAATAGGCAACCAGCACAAAGGAATAATCAGCCATGGGATTTCAGCTATCTGAATTTAGCCTAATGGACATTTCTCGGCAGCGAAAGAGACTGTTGGCCCGCGTCAAGATGAAAGGAACCCGCAGTTTGCCCACTGGGATTAAAAAGGGCTTATTTCAGGGGGATGCCTGCTATTGTCCGGTCTGTAAAAGTACTATTCGTCAATTTGAGCCCTTTGGCGGTATGGATAGCGTTTGGTGCCCGGTCTGCGCGGCAATGAGATGGCAGCGACTGGCCTGGCTGGTATTGCAGCAAAAGACAAATCTTTTCGATGGCGAGCCCATCAGACTGCTTCACATAGCGCCTGAAATTGCCTTCGAGCCTAGATTTAAGCAGCTAGCTCACTTGGATTACGTCACGGCTGATCTGTACGAGCCCAAGGTCATGGTGAAGATGGACGTTACCGAGAATCCCTTTCCCGACGCGTCGTTCAACGCCGTATTTTGTAGCCACGTGATGGAGCACATTCCAGACGATCACAAGGCGCTAAGCGAGTTTTTCCGCGTGCTGGCTCCGGGCGGCTGGGCTGTTTTTATCGTCCCGATTCGGATGAAAAAACTGACCGATGAAGACCTCAGCATTGAGGATCCTAAAGTAAGAGAAAAACGCTTTGGCCAGCACGACCACGTTCGGTTTTATGGCAAAGATTTTGAAGATAGACTGAGCGCAGCCGGGTTTCAGGTCACGCTGTTTCGGCCAGAAGATGTGGCCGCGCCTAACGAGCACTCTAAGCTAGGACTTAGCCACAAAGATGTCGTTTTCTACTGCGAAAAGCCATAGATCTGCAACCAGCTCTGCAACCAGCCGGAACCATGAATTATCTCACTGACACAGATAAAGTAATTTTGCTCTCAGGGACCGTCGGGCTCGGCATTGGGCTGGTTGTTAGCGCCCAAGAAATTGCACTCGATCGCTGGTTAGACAATAAATGGCTTGGTTGGGACGCGGCGGTTTCTCGTACGGTTGTCAGCGCTATTGTTTGGGCTTTGTTGCTAGGCGCTGCATCGTTTTTAACCATGCTGTACGAGCCGACCAAGTCGCTAGCTGAAATTAACCAGGAAACGCTGCGACTGGGCGCAGTGATGATTTTGCTGTTGCCCATCACAACCAGATTGATGAACCGGATGCTTCAAAGCGCGGGGCGTTTACTTAGGCCCGATCAGCGAGAGGGTTGAGCGCGGGGCTGAAGATGAGGTAATTCAGTCGCCCGAACGTTATTGACGAGGGTGCGGCTAAGCATGGGGTGGCTGCGATCGCTAAACCCCATATCACTATCTGGATGAAACACCACTAGCGCTAACCCTTCATCGCTAGTCACAAACCGATGCGCTTGATGGGCCAAAACGTGAAAGAACGTGCCCGGCACTAGGTCGTAGCAAGTGTCTTGTTTACAGCACTGACCACTGCCGCCAACGATCATGCCAATGCGATCGCTCGGATGAGCGTGCACCGTTTGATCCACATTCGGCGGCATGTACAAAGCGTGCAAACAAGGATCGCCCACGGCCATCGGCGCCACCAAGAGGCTGGTCGTACCGCCGTCAATATAAGGAAAGCGGCCCGTTTTCTCAATCGGACCGCCGATAGAAAACAACCCCTGATGGTCTGGGTGCGTCACAACGATGCCTGACGCCTGCTGCGCTTCTAGCGTAGCCGCCTCTGACAGCGAAAAATACATGCCTGCGGCCAAAGGAAAAGGAGCTGCCTGCACCGATCGCTTCAAAGCGGCTGCCCCTTTCCACACAAAGCCAAAGTGCGTCCCGGCAGCGGGCAAAAGCAACTTCTCCTGGTGAAACACACGGGCTTGGACTGCGGATTTATCGCCGCCTGGAAAAAAGCTTTGTGAAAAGCTTTCAAATTCAGCAATTGGGACAACACTAATCGACATTCATTCCATTAGCCGCAGGACTAAACAAACTATTCTCAATCGCCTGCCGGCGTTCTGGCCCTAGCATACACCCGTCGCTATAAAGGCAATCTACCAGAAGCTTCACGCCCCGGTAGTACTGCTTTAGCAGTCGCTTTTCAGCCTCGCTAAAGGTCCATTTTTTGCGCATGTGGTAGCGGTCTTTTGCGACATGGCGGGCCGCGTCAGCAACTTCTTTAATGGCCTCATCTTCGTTTTGCTCAGGATGAAAGCGCTCAACAATGTCTTTTAATTTTTCGCCTTCCCCAGGATTAAGCCGTTTGGAATCCAAGACGATCTCAATGGCAATCATCATGGCCTCATTGGCAGATTTTGCCTGAGCAATTTGCTGTCGAGGATCGCTGAACTTTTGGTCGTGAGCTTTAGCGCGGGCGATCGCATCTTCTAACCCCACGCCCTCCAGCATCCGAGTCAAAAAGCTCGCACACACCAAAAAATTAGCCCGGCGATCCAATCGAATGGCCACCGCCCGGTTTTCATCAATATCGAAATCAATATCGAACAAAAAAGCCCGGACCGCTGCTGGTTTGAAGCCATTAAAATGCGGCTGCATTGACTGCCGAGCCGTGCTCGCTAAAAAATCTTGCAGCTTAGGAACGTCAATCAGCAAAGATTGAACTTTCTCGGACAGCGGCGACAGTAGCAAATCCGCATCGCGCAGCAGCTCACTCGCTAGCAGAAAAACCTCTCTCCAGCGCGGCTTTAGCGCGTAGCCATCGGCAATTTTCGCCATCGTCTCTCTCAAATTTGCACTGTTTAACACCAGCTCACGCGCCGCAAAGTACTCGTGAAACGTCAGATGAGAAAATGAGTAATAGTGCTTCACCCGCTCTACTAGCAGGCCGTGCTGAGCTTCAATAGAATGCAGCACCGCTGTGCTATCGACTTGCAGCACTTCTGGATCATCGCTCACCTCTGGCAAGTTGCGAATGTAGTCAGTAATGGCGTATGCCAAATCGCGCTGACGAAAGAAGTACTGCCCCTGCTGAAACGTCTTCAAAGCAATCTGACTGAGTAAATCCTCCTTCCGCTTTGGTGAGAGCTTTTTGTACACCTGATCGCGGTGAATTCCACGTGACGTATCCCATTTCTTCAGCAGCGTCTCAATCCCCTCCTGATATAGCTCGCTTCGACTGCTAGGCAGCGCACTCGACGCTTCAAACGCCAGGCAAAGCAGCGTCAGCAATAAGGGGGTAACAGCCAGCTCAGCCAAACGAGGCTGGTGCTGCAAACTCCGCAAAAAAGTCTCTGGGCTCATAGGCTTACCGGAAAACCAGCGATAGGCAAAAGCCTTCACCTGCGAGCCATCAAAATCTGCAATCTCGACCTCAGTAAATTGCTCAAAGGTGTATTCCCAGGCGGCGACCCGACAGGTCATCAGAAACTGATTCTCGTGAAAATCTTCCACCATCACCCGAATCTCGCGGAGCACCCAGTCGTGTACGTCCTGATTCACCTCGTCCAAACCATCTAGCAGCAAAAGGGCACGTCCAGCATTGAGCACCTGTTTGAGTTGCAGCATGTATTCTGCGATATCACCACCGCGCAGGGCCGCTGTTTGACTCTTCAGGTGGCGATCGCTTAAAAAGGCCAGCAGCCCTAGCCGACTTGGATTCTCAGCAAACTGCTTCAGGTTGACAAACAGCGGCAGGCGGTCAGGCTCAAACTGACCGTCGATACATTGAATCGCTAAGTGCTTTAAGAATGTTGTTTTACCAGCGCCGGGCTTACCTAGCACGATTAGTTTTTTGTGCTGGGCGACTGCCGTCATTACCGAGACGCGGGGCTGAGACACTTGAGCGAAGCCTAAGCGGTCAAAGCTACCAGCTTCAGCTTCAGCCAGCAGATCTTTCAGGTTGCGGCGCTGGTGACTGCTCACCTGCTCCAAAATATTGACACTGGTGTAAATATCGCTAAGCCCCACCGGATGAGACATGTCCAGTACGCGCATAGTGCCGCAGCGTTCGTAAAGGCTGTCTTTCGCAGCACGGCGAAGCGATCGCACCACCTCATCAATGCCTTGTTCTACAGCCACATTAGTCTCAGGCGCAGCAGTCACTGACTCAGACGGCTGGCTCAAGCCTGCAACTCGCTGCCAATCGAGATCAAGGCGATCGCACAGCCGCAAAAACAACCCCTGCTCAATCGCAACGCCCTTGAAAAAGTTCGTCACTGGCTGCCGACTACAGCCGACTGCGTTACTCAGGCTTTTCTTAGTCAATCCAGCCAGCTTTAGCGACTGCAGCGCCAACTGCTGTCCCTCATTAGATGCCTGCAAAGAAGGCTTAGCCATAGCGGCTCAAAATGCAACCTCTCCATCCTAGCGCTTAGGACTCACATAGTAGAGACTCACCACTTACTTAGTCTTTTTGTTGACAGAACTTGCTGACTAAACTAGGATTTACTTAGTCTTTACTTAGGCAAATCACTTAGGCAATAAATATATTGCAGGGAGCTTTATGAAGGAACTGGCATCTAAGCAGCTCAGTCGCTACGCCCTTCGAAAAGAGCTGAGTCATAAAGCAGGCAGACGCACCTTTCTGGCTACGGACCTGGAAACGCAAACCCCAGTCATTGTCAAAGTGCTTCAGCTTGGCAAAGGCTTTCAATGGGATGACCTCAAGCTCTTTGAACGAGAAGCTAAAATCCTTCAGCAGATTTCTTACCCAACGATTCCTCAGTACCAAGACAGCTTTGAGACAGAAATTGAGGGTGTGCCTAGCTTTGTACTTGTGCAAACCTACATTGCGGCCCCCTCGCTTCAATCCGTCGTTGACGCTGGCCAGCTATTTTCTGAAGCAGAGGTCGTTGCGATCGCCAGGCAGCTGCTCACCACATTGAGCTACCTGCACCAGCAGCTACCTTCGGTCATCCACCGAGACATTAAACCCAGCAATATTCTTATCAGCCAGCCTTCACTCAAGGCAAAAAGCAACAAGGACGGCGTGGTCGAAAGCAACGTGTATCTGATTGATTTTGGCGCTGTGCAAATTACCGCCAGTAAAAACAGCGGTACGGTGACCATCGTCGGCAGCTATGGCTACATGCCGCTAGAACAGTTTTTAGGCCAAACCACACCCCAATCCGATCTCTACAGTCTGGGCATGACGCTGATTTTTCTGCTGACGGGCACGCATCCAGCAGAACTGCCCCAGGTAAACGGGCGTGTTCAAATTGAGCGCATTGGAGAGATTTCCGGATTGAGCGATCGCTTCACCTACTGGCTATCGCGGCTGAGTGCGCCCTACGCCGATCATCGCTTTGAATCAGCTGACATCGCCCTCGCTACGCTGGATGCTAAAGACCGCTATTCCGGCTACTTCCCACATCTAAAGCCAGCAAATAGCAAAGTTTCAATCTATCGCGATCGCCATCAGTTAGCCATCATTTCGCCACCCGCTCAGCCCAGTGGGACTCATTGGATAACGTATGTTTTTGCAGCCATACCAATACTTGGGTTCTCTATATCTCTCGGCACGGCCTTTGGTTTACCTATTCCTATCCTCAATCTTGCCATGATCGCGCTCTACCTTACGGTCGCGCTCTTGGCCGTCTACCTCTGCGTGCGTGCCTTGTGGTGGTTGATTATCTTGATTTCTCAAACAGTCCACAGCAAAAGCTATAGCCTCATTGCTATTGACCAGCAGGCAGGCATCCAAATAGCTGAAGCGAGAGGGTCTAGTCCTGAGCAAGTTAGAACCTCTAAGCGGCGGAAAAAGCAATCTGCCCCCTTTCATAGCATTACGCTTTTGACCTACACGCCAGGGTATAAGTTCAAGCGCTCTTACCAAATGGGGTTCACAAAAAAGCAAAGGGCTGGCGTTAGCTTATCCCCCAAACTCTCAATACATGCAGGGAGAAAGGAGTTTATCGTCAGCGAAGACAAGCTATCAGCCGCAGACTTGCTATGGATCGCGAAAGAACTCAGTGACTTTTTAAACCTTCCATTACAAACAATTAGCCCTACAGACGAAGAAACTCACCGAACTCAAGCAGGCCAGAAACCGGCCTCTAACCAACCGGTTCACTACTTTTAAGGAGGTCAAAGATGCTTGCTACTAACCCTCTCGGCCGCTATACCCTTGAGCAAGAACTCACACCCAAAGCCGCCAAACGCAATGGCAGACGTACCTTTTTAGCCCAAGAAACCCAAACTCAAGAACGTGTTGTCGTCAAAGTCATCCAGCTAGCGCAAGCTGTTCACACCACCGATCAATGGGCCAGCATTAAGCTATTTGAACGCGAAGCCAAAATGCTTGAAAGGCTTAATCATCCGGCTATTCCTCAATACAAAGACGCCTTTGAAACGACGTTCGAAGGTATTCACAGCTTTGTATTGGTGCAAACCTACTTAGAAGCAGCGTCATTAGAAACGCTAATACAGTCAGGCAAGCGGTTCGAGGCCACAGAAGTTATGCAGATTGCCGAGCGATTGCTGAGCATCTTGAGCTACCTTCACACGCAAACGCCGCCCGTTATTCATCGCGACATCAAACCTAGCAATATTTTGATGTCGCCACCAGCCCAAGAGCGTAGTCATTCAGTAAAGGCTCATAGCAACCGTCCAAACAGCAACAGTCGGGATATTTATCTCATCGACTTTGGCTCGGTGCATACAGATCTGACCCAAGAAAGTGGAACCATCACTATCGTTGGTAGCTATGGCTATATTCCGTTAGAGCAATTTGCTGGGCAAGCTACTCCCGCATCTGATCTATACAGCCTGGGCATGACGCTACTCTATCTGATCACTGGCACTCACCCCGCTGATATTGACCATGTCGATGGCAAAGTTCAGCTGACGCATCCTTCACTGTCACCCACGTTAGCTCGGTGGCTAGAGAAAATGACGCATCCCTACCTCAACCAGCGCTTCGATTCTGCTGAGCAGGCTTTAATAGCCCTGAAAGCGAAAGCAACTCCCAAAGGAAGCTACCAACATCTCAAACCAGAAGGGACAGAGGTTGAATTAGAAAGCGTCGGCGATCGCATTTGCATCACCTATGACAAACCGATTGAAACGGCTCCAGAGTATACCTTTCTTATCACCGCTAGCGTCGTCATTTATCTATGGTTCACAGGTCAAATGGTCCTTTTTAGCCTGGGAATATTTACCGTTGTGTTTCACCAGCTACTAGGCGCCATTTTATTGAGGTTATACAGACGAATTCCATCTGTTGGTCAACAGACAATCGTCGAAATTGACCGCCATCAAGGCATTCGCACAGGTACGCGTAATAAACGGACCCAAAAAGTATGGTGGGCAAAACAAACCTCTCAATTCCAAGATCTTGATTTGCTCACCTACAATCCTGGCTACCGTTTTGCCAGCTATCAAGAAGGTAAAAATAAGATTTCGCAAAGTGGACAGGGCGTCTTACCCAAGCTCTCTATTCACAGCAAAGAGCTGACCTATGCGATTGGGCACGCCGGGCTATCCGCCGCAGAATTTTGGTGGCTCGGTCAGGAACTTAGCAGCTTCTTAGGTCTAGAGCTACAAACTATATACCCTATGCCTATCGTCAAGATTGTCGATACCACAAGTGGTGGCTGCGGCTGCTAAACCGACGCCCTTTGAGCTGGCCACCACTTTTCGTACAAATTAGAAAGTACAAATTAGAACAAGATAAACATGACGCCAGCGCAACGAGTCTTATACGGACAAATCGCCCGATTCAAAATCGATCAGCCTGGCGTAGACTGCCCTTTTTCGGCTAAGCTCGCCTGGCAATATGGATGGACAGGCGTTTTTACTCACCGGGCCATTAACGAGTACAAAAAGTTTATCTTTCTAGTCATGGTGTCAGACCAGCAGCTCTCTCCGGCCACCGTTATCGACCGGGTCTGGCATCAGCACATTCTCTACACCCAGTCTTATTGGAATGACTTTTGTGGCCAACTGCTGGGTCGACAAATTCATCACACGCCTGGATTGGGCGGCGAGGCCGAAGGGCGCAAATACTATCAGCAATGTGCAAATGCGATCGCACGCTATCAGCAGTACTTTGGCACGCCGCCCGCAGATATTTGGAATCCACCCCAGTTCACAGTCGAAACCCTGGACTATCAATGGGTCAACCGCGCTCAAAATTGGGTAATCCGCAAGCCGATACAGCTTCAAAGGCGGCTTCAGGAAACACAGTAGAAAGACCGACAAAGGCCGATGAAGGCAATCTTTCAGCGACTAAGCGTGTAGAGACTAAGGACTTAGAGATTGAAGACTTAGAGATTGAGAGCTAAGAGATCAAGAACTCAGAAATTAGGCCTCAGTGCCGTCTGTTTGAGAAATTGCATATCTGGCAGCGGCCAGGCTCAAGCGAGCCTGCTCAATCGGCGAGAGCGCATCCCAATCGGCCTTGCGCACAGACTGAATTGTCGCATCAACAAACTCATCCGCACTGCTGCCGCGCATCGCAAACGCCATCGGCCTAGCCATCACCTGCAGATCAGCCGTCGCCATGTTTTCAAACCCGTCTTGCACACAAGCAATCAGCTGATTCACCATAGGCTGTCCGCCCTTAGCGACCTGCTGTGCCTTTTCACCAATAGCCATCAAAAAATCGCTCGGCAAACGCCCCGCAAACTTTGCTTGCAGCTGAGAGAGCAAAGTTGTGCTGCCCCAGATTTGGGCCAGCGTGATGGACAGACCTTCCCAGCCTTGCGCGGATTCTTCATCAGAAATTTCCAACGCCTGACCAGCCGTATTCACCTGCTTAGCGTACTCATCGGCCACATCAGCACTCAGCCAGGGCGCACTTTGTTCGGGGTCCAAAACCCGCTGCAAGAGTTCAGCCTGCGTAGCAGACAGTGCAGGATTATCCATATTGCTACCGCCTGAGGGAGAAGAGTTAGTCATAGTGGTTTATGTAACTGACTTAGCAGAAATCGTAATGTGTGACTAAAAGAGATACAAAGGCATTTTTTGCAGTTCCGCACAGCGCAGCTTTTATTTTTGTTGGCTCCGTTCAGGCATCTTCTAGGACAAACTCTAGCAGCTGTCCTTCTGACTTACTGCCAAATCGAATTTTTGTGCCCGAACTCAAAGGGATTTCCTGGCGATGAACCTCTCGCCAGTCGCCGTCTTTCATATAGAACGTGCCATATCGAGACTTATCGCGCAAGAAGTACGCCATCCTACGACCGCCGGTTGACTCAGCAGGCGTTACCCGGCGGTTAAAAATTTCGGCATGGCTGCTCGATACCCAAGGATCTGAAATCACGACATCATTGACTTCAGGGCGTCGGCCAATGCGCAAAACATCACTGTAAATCGGCCAGGGCTCACCAGGATTCTCGGCATCTCTCAATAGCGCAGATTGTCGGTTAACGGCAAAAGACGTCGTTGTGCCCTGGTTGATTTGAGTCGTTTGAGACTCTTCGGTCAGCAGCAGCTTACCGTCAAAATCTGGATGCATGTACAGCACAGGCAGTGTCCACGCGGGCTGATTGAAGTGATAAAGCGTGAGAAGCTGCTGACGGGCGATCGCAACGGCCTCATCCACCGCCTTGCGCTCAGCCAGCGTCTGGGCAAATACCTGAATAAAGCTAATCGCCTCTTCGTCAGCAATTGAATCTCGCATGGCAACCACTGCCGGCAAACCGTGGTGCAGCAGCACTTCAGCCAAGCTACTGCGCGGCAAAGACTTTTGCTGAGCTTCTTCAGGCTGTGCCCCCCAGCAGGTATTAAACACAGCTAGCTTGACGCCCGCCTGAGTCAGGACCTGAGCCAGCTCTGTACCGCTCAAAGTAGCATCGGATAAAAATAATAGCCCACCGTCAGGGCCCGGCACGCCGTGACCGGAGTAAAAAAATACGTTATAGTCGCCCTTTCTTAATTTCTTAGATAGCTCTGCGGCTGTGGGCTGTAGCAGCATATCAACTTGTCGTTTTGCTGTAGAGCGCCCGCTCAAATCGCTGTTTTGCTCCAGAATTTTCTTCAGTAGCGCGGCCTCTTGCTCTAGCTGTAGATGCTCTTCCGAGGAGTCAGCATCATCAGCATTATCTAGCTGTGAAGACGCCGATCGAGAAGACACTGATTGTTCCGGTGAGGCGTCTTCGCCAGGGCTATCTTTTCCTAGCACCAGCAAAATCTTTAGCGCGCGAGCCAAAGGAGCGGGCTCTAGCGGATCTACATCACTGCTGGTTCGGCTAAAAAGAATTTTTCGATTCAGTGAGAGCGCCCGGCTGCCTGGTTGAGGCTGCATAATCTCCCAGGGCATAGCAATCAGCTCGGGATCTCGAATCTCTAGGCGCAGGCGCAGAGGAATATCTTGCCCCATAGCAATTCCCTGAGCGCGCTCAAAGCTACTTTCAATCGGGCCATTGAACAGCCACTGCCAGAGGCTGACGCCCAAATCTTGCATATACCGGCTGCTAAAGCTAGACACCTGAGCGGAGTCAGACGATTCATCGTCAGCAGCAGCGTCAAATACAAACTGAGGCACATAGGCCGACGGAATGTGAGGAACTTGGGGAAGTCCGCGCAAAGAAAACATAGATTGCCAGCTGTGCCAGGCATCTGCAAGCTGACGGCTCCAATCGCAGTCGTAGTGCACGTGGCCGCTAGGGTGAGGCGCACGCAATACCCAAATCGCAAAGCGATCGCTCTGCGCTTGCAGCGTATCGAGTGCCACCCAAAAGCAAAGAGCGTCCTGCCTAGAATCTTGGTTGACCATCAGCTCTCACAACTACCTTTTTGACTGGGCTGTAAGTTCTCAATCGGCTGGGCGATCGCCGCTAAACTCGACTCCACAATCCAGCCTTCCCCATTGGGTCCTAGCATCAAGGGCTGAGTCGGATCGGTCGATTCGGGTTGATTCAAAGGGCGAGTCAAATCCGCAGCAGCCTCCCCCGTTTCACTGGTGGGTGTGTCAGACTCCAGCGGCGCATCTCCCAAGCTTTCACCAGAAGGAATAGAACAAACCTTTACCTGAACCCAGCTCGCATCGTCTGCATCCGTTTGTTTACCCACTACCTGTACGATTCCGCCCGTTGGAATGGTGCCTGGAATATCGTTAGGCCCAATGGCTGGATTGGGGTACAAAAGTAGTAAATCAGCGGTCGCTACGGCCGGGCGGCGAATGCGTACGTAGTCTTGCAGATTGAGCGGTGGTGGCGGCGCAGGAGGCGCAACGCTTGTCGGCTCATCGTTGGGAATTTCGCTCTCTAGCGCTCCGCTTTCAGCACCATTTTCAATCGGGTCAAGCTCACCTGCCGCCTGCCAACGCCAGCGGAGCCCTGGGAAAAAGGCCACCAGCAGTCCGCCAACAATGGCCAGTAGTAAAAGCGCCAGCCCCGCCTTTTTGAGCAGACCACTGCCCGTTTTCTTTTGTTTTACAGCGCCAGGCAGATTTGTTTTGGCCGCGGCCAATTTAGTAGCAGCCTCAGACTTGGCGAAAGAGGGGGCCACTGATTCCTCGGGTGCAGGGGCGATGGGCGATCGCAGCGCTGTTGTCGGAGCATCTTCATCCAAGCGCGACGGCTTATTCTTTCGCGCATTAATCGTTTGAGAAATCGTTTGAGACTTACGATTGGTAGCCGACGCAGGAATTGCAGCCATCTCACGGGGCACAATTCGCTGTGAAACGCGCACAACTTGGGCACTCAACAAACCGACCGTCACATTGTCATGACCGTTATATTTGTTGGCGATATCGATAAGTTTTGGCCCCGCAGCGGCAAAGGAAGACTCCCCCATCACTAACGGACTGAGCTCACTCTGCCAGAATTGCTCGACCCGGTCACTATCACTCAGTCCATCCGAGCACAGCAAAAAGACGCAGTTCTCATCTATCACAAACCGCTGCACCGTCGGTCGCAAAGACTGAGAAGGCCCCATACCCAAGGCCTGTATCAACGACCCCGAACCTGGCTGCACCAAAACTTCTCTGTACAGACTGCCGCCCAAGCGAACCTGCCGGGAGGCCACATCATCATCAAGCGTAATCTGCTGGCAGTTACGACTGCTGACCCGATAGGCCCGGCTGTCTCCCAGGTGCGCCACGTAGACATCAGAGCCATATAGCAAAGCTAAGACTAACGTGGTTCCCATGCGATCACGCGCCTGCCGCTGCGCCTGATCGTTCTGGGCCGAAATCTCATCGTTTGCCGCGCAGATGGCTGTCTCAATCGCAAGAGAGAGTTCTGTCGAAGTTAAAGTCAGGTTATCAGCCGTCACAATCGGCTGTAGCTGCTGCTGAATCGTAGCGATTGCCAGCTTAGAAGCGACATCTCCACCCTGATGGCCGCCAATGCCATCACATACAATCAGCAGTTGAGGCGACGCTTTTACCTGCTCACTGCTGTATTGAGCTATCGCGCCGCTCTCTGGAAAGCAGGCATCTTCGTTGCGCTTGCGCGTGGGTCCTTGATCCGTATGAACCGATAGATCGTAGGTCACCTGCTGATCGATCGCACATTCAGCTATGGCCTGACTTAGCTGCTCGCTTAGCTGTTCTGCCGTGAGCTGCTGACGCTCTAAGTTTTCACACAGCCGCTCTAAAAATGCACGTACAGCTTGGTGGGCGCTCTCAGCCAGCGGCTGCCAGCTGCGCGCCAAATCTATCAGCGTAGGCTGAGCGCCCAAAGCAGAACCCGCAGAAGACACAGCGCCCGCAGCGCCCGCACTGCTACCTGGTCCGGGCATTGGGGATGCCAGCTCTAATAGCCGAACTATTGAGCCATCTACACGCAGCAAAGAACTGTCTAACAGCGTCGCCGAGACCTGCTCAGTCGAGAACGCGTCCCACATTTGAGCGATTTGCCACAGCCAGCTTAGCTGACGTAAGGGCGGTGCCTCCTTCCAGCGGTTGATTAACCGGGGCAGCTGAGTCGGCACCTCCGGCTTTGCTGCCATTGCCAGCGCCGATGACTCCAACATGAGCATGTAGTCTTTATCTGGCGTTCTCAATACTGAGTAAGGGCGGGGAACATGTAGCGGATAGGCCGAAAGATGTAGATACGGCAGCAAAAATTCTGGAATTTCCGGCAAGGATTCTGGCAAAATCCCCGGCTTTGTATCTAGAAAAATACGATCACGCTTCAGCAAATAGCGCTGATTCACCAGTGTGCCAGGCTTTAGCGTAGCCACCAAATCACCCACTCCCCACAGATAATAGTGGGGCAGCACCGACTGACATTCCTGACAGGCGTCAGCCCCCTCAGGATTGGCAGTGTTGCAGCTAGGGTTGGGACAGTTAATCACTAAAAGAAAAGGCCGATATCATGGCCAAAAAATGACAATACTACGTTGTGACTGATTTCGGTGCACCTTCTTTAGTATCAGCCGCCGCGTCTTCTACAACCTGTGGTAGGCCCATGCTGTAATTCAACACGCGCGATCGCAGGTTGTAGCTAATCTCACCTGACTGCAGAAGCGCCCGGACAAAATGCTCTAAATCTGACCCAATTCGCCGGAGATTGTAGTCTGTCAAGGCCTCACCAGCATAATCGTCCACGAGCCGATCAAACTCACGGTAGACCTTTTGCAAGGTTTCATCGGTCCAAGAAAATTCGTTCTCTGGATCTACATCTATCGTCAGCTGTTGCTCACTTGGAATCAGCTCATTATTTTCAATGGTGGCCGCGTAGATCAAGATGTGGCGGGTGGTTGATTTCAGCAGCATAAATAAACGACTCGGATAGACTAAACGACAAAACTATCACCTTCGGCAGCAGAGCTCCTCAACACAGAATGTATCATTTCAAAGCGCAGGCCACAGCAACTTGCATCACACCAACTTGCTATGGCACCCCGCTCTATGAAGCAGCAATCCTGCTTCGCTGAAGAGCCATAGCGCGAATCTCATTGGATTAATTGTAAACGGTCGTCTGCCGAGTGTGACGGCTCACCTGTGTTCAGCTATCCAACTGTAATCATTTGAGAACAGAGGCCCGCTTTTGCAAAAATTTACTGGGTGCGATCGCACCCTTTATGCTGTAGCCAACACAGCTCACTCAAGGCAATATCTCAGCAATTGCACTATCTTAAGCTTCGACTTATCCGCCATGCGCAGTCCATTGGCAACACGCAAGCGCGAATGGAAGGGCAAACCTCAACCGGGCTTTCACCTAGAGGGCAGCAGCAGGCTAGTCTGCTCGCGAGCAGACTGATTGCACCGTCTCAAGCTCGCCAGCTACCGACTCATCTTTACAGCAGTCCACTGCTACGAGCGGCGCAGACAGCCACCACTATCGCCAAAGGGTTACATAGCATTAAGCATCCGCTGTCGATTCGCTACAGCGAGGCGCTTAAAGAGATTCATCCAGGTATATTTCAAGGACTGACCTGGCATGAAGCAACAACTCAGTACCCAGATCTGTGTCACCAGCTCATGCAGTCGTTAGCGTGGCAGCCCGTGCCCAAGGCTGAATCGCTAGTTGACGCTAGAGCTAGAGGACAGCAGTGGATTACAGAGCTGCTGTCCCAGCACCAGCCAGGTGATGTCATCTGGGCCGTTTCTCATGCCGGGCTCATGATTCAGATGATGTCAGCACTGATGGGGTGCGATCGCACTTGGAAACTCACTATTGACCACACTGCAATTTTCGAATTTTGGCTGGCTAGCACCCACCACCCGACACAAACTAAAACCTTGAGACAAAACCAATTCAACCCTGAATATTGGATTCTGCGCCGGTTCAATGATACTGGTCACCTGACGTCAAACTGAGAGAGCCAATTTCAGGTATATTCTCTAAACGCACTGAACTAACACACAATAGAACAGCTAGCTATCTACCCCTAAACGGCCCCCGAAAGAGTCGTCCATCGGCCCACCTCTTCACTGTCACTAACGATCCGATTCGTCATGAGCAACCCAACTAATGAAACCTTTGGCCAGGCTCGCCAGGGTAGCGTTGCTGCCATCATTCAAATTCTGAACGAACGCTTGGCTGAGATAGGCGTTCGTACCCGCGCGGTCGTAGCTGATGACGGCATGCTACAGGTGCTGTGCGAAGCCGACTCTGCCGAGAAGCTAGACCAGCAGCCTATCGTTAACCGCGTTCGTCAAATCTTAGAAAATATCAGTCCTCACAGAATCAATAAAGTCAATATTAATAGCCGCCTTGTTAAAGAGGAGCAAATGCTGTGGCTAGAAGAGATTAACCGTGATCCGGACAATGCACTGCTGTGGTCAGAGGCGATTACGCTCAAAAAGCCCTTTTTTATCAAACGATGGATTCGCGATCGCAACCTTAAGCCGTCAGGTCCCATCTTTAAAGACATCACTGAACCCGAACCGAAAGAAGGCAGCCTTTCCAAAAAGGTCATCGGTGGCGTTAGCCTAGCCGTACTCCTACTGGCTACTGGCTGGCTGTTTCGAGACGATCTAGGACTGCTGCGACCAAACGAATCAGACAGCAGCACCGTCACGGACGCTACCGAGCCCAACACACTTACCGATCTGCCACCAATTCCCGAAACTGATCCCGAAGCCCAAGACAATGCGCCAGAGGCAGGCGATAGAACCGCAGATATCACGCCAC
>CALDSK010000298.1 GCA_937911865.1 uncultured Synechococcus sp. | reverse complement strand
GGAGGTGCCAGTGCCTTGGAGACCTCCGATTCATACCTAAATTCAGCAACGCCGATGAACCCAATTTATAATCAAGTTCTCTGTCAAAATCACCGGAAAGGATGTTCGAACCAAGACACTTGCAACGAAAATAAAAAGCTCTAACAGCTACAGGATTATGATTACTCTCTATCCTCTTACTCCGTTTGCTGAACAGTCGTAGCATATCCTGAATTTCGTCATATTCTACTAAGATAGAGTCTATGGAACGCTTGGCTTTTCTGGCTAATTCGTCAGGAAACTCCGCTGCAGAAATCACAATTAAAAAAATCTCACGCCACCTCTTCTCTGCAAGGTGAGTAAGTAGATTTTCCCAGCTATCGGGAGCCCGAAACTGTTCTGCTAATAGATATTCCTGAAAAGTTAAGTGAGAGAATGACCAAACTTTGTTAGCTCTTTCAATCAACAGTCCATGCTGAGCTTCGATTGCTTTCAAAACAGATCGAGCTGTACGCTTCTCAATCCCTAAGAATTCGGAGATATATCCCTCAATCTCTGTCTGAGAAAATAGTATGTATTGCTCTTGCTCAATTTTTTTCCTCGCTAGATAACCCAGTAATTCTGTCTTTTTCTCCACTGATAAATCGCGATAAATACCACTTCGCTTGATTTCACGTGATTTATCCCACTGTTCTAGCAATAGATCAAGTCCTTCTTCATAGAGCCTAGAACGTTTCGAGTAAAACTTCTTGGTTTGATGAAATACTGTACAGATTAAACTCAACAGAAGCGGAGTGCTAACCAACTCGCGAATCAGCCTGTTTCCATCTTCGAACAGTTGGTTTAGGAAGGCAGTTTTCATTAGTTGAGCTGTAGCGGTCTCCAAGCAAACCGTCTGAAACCAATGCTCAACGAAGGTTTTAATCTGCGATTCGCTAAAGTCAGCTACCTCCACGTAATCAAAGCGATCAAACTGAGCCTCGTGGCTCTGTGTCCGACAAGTAATGACTATCTTCACCTGCGGATAAGCACGAGTAAATTGCTTAATCTGCTTAGCAATCGTCCGTCCTTCTATCCCTCCCACCTCATCTAATCCGTCCAGCAGCACCAAGGCTCTTCCCATGTCTAGTACTGACTTAGTTTCTACCTCTGATAACCGCCAGCATCGTTCCAGATAGAACTTCAGTGAGTAAGCTACTTCACGGCCATCATCAACAAAATCCCGTAGCTTAATCAACACTGGAATCCGGTACGCCTGAAAAGCTCCAGAATTGCACTCCAGGGCCAATCGCTGCAAGTAGGTAGTCTTTCCTGAACCTGGCTTGCCTAACACCATTAAATTTGTATCCCTGGACAATACATCCAGTCCTGATACCCGTTTATTTTGCGTTCCTAACCCAATACGATCGAAACTACGGTAGCTTGGACTCTTCGCAAAATCTTGCCATAAGTCAGCTAACTCTAATCGCTGCTGTCTACTTTCTCCCTCTAGAAGATTGACATCTACAAATAGCTTACTCAGCGGAACCCAATGCCCTACACCCCAAAGTGGCATCTTTCCATATAAGCGTTGAATATCATCGCGGAGACAGTCTCTTGCCTGCTGCACTAATTCATCAACGGAGGTAGTAGGCATCGTCTGAGCTAACGCTAGAGGCCGCTCAAGTAGAGCTGCCAGATTTGATAACGTCGCTACGTCTGCTCCATGAATCTGGATCAGGATATTGCGGTCTCCTGTCACGAGCAGAGCATCATTAGCACTACCACCGAGAGCAATTGCCTTTTCTCCAGTTGCCAGCGTTGCTTGTCCTGAAGAAATCTCCACAAATAGTTGCTGTATCTGCGTTTCAGAAAGACTATCACCAATAATTTGCCTAATCGTTTCTTCTAGCGGTTTCGGCATTGAAAAATTCTATATTCCGACATAATTATGCATTCTTCCATCATAAGTGTCAGATATTAGCACTTATCCTGCTCTGACAAGTGACTCGGACAATTAGTGAGATGAAATAAAGTTTTAGTTTTGCATATGGAGAGGATTGAATATCTGAAAACTTACGCTCTTAGCGGACAATCTGCTATTAAGAAACAGAATATGAAGCTATCAGCTCAGAAAGAATTAGGCGGGTAGCATATTCTATAGATTGATCGTTTGTAATGACGTAACTAGCTAAACTCTTGAGAGTACTTTTCACATCTTGTTCAGTGGAGTGTCGCTCAGAGAGCGTTTGCGCACGGCACTCATCTCTTATGAAAAGCCTTTCAGAACGTAGGTTTTCCGGCACTGTCATAAAAACCAGGTAAACCTCTAATGGGGCAACTATTATCTCTAATCTTCTCAAGATATCAACGTGGCGAATACCCTCTATAACGATTGGGTTTCCAGGTTTCCACTTTGATTGTGCTAGAGCTGTCTTACAAAGATTGGCTGGGTCAGACTCTACTAGCTCTGCCCCAAGATTCGACGTAGTTCAGACAAGGGTTACATTTCTGGAAAGTCACCGCATCATTTCCACTACCGATGTCATGGAACTCATGGTTTGCGCATAAAAAAGAGAGTTGGCAACAATTAGCCAGTCAGTATGAGATAGACATCATCAGAGTAATCCAAAAGCTGTAATATACGCTGTTGCGACTCAGATAACGGTGAGAGGAAACGTTGTCTAGTCTGGTCAATGTCCATCACGGTGAGCGTAATGCCGGCTTGGTTCAACCATGGGTTAGTTATGGACTGGGGGCTGGCTATCTTTGTGATCGTAACGTTGCAAAACGTAGCAGAATTCGAGAAAGGCTCATCATTATTATAAATTATGAGTAATCTGCGAATGAGGGTGTTCTGATGCGAGAAGTGGGCACTGGACTACAGGTGATTAACTTGACTGTTCATGGACTGCTAGTGCAGACGAGTGCGGGATTGCCGGAGGGGTTTGACAAAGCCCTTCCAGTTGAGCGGTTGATGAGCCTCTTATCGAGAGCAGGACCGGGTATTGCAAGCTTCGGGATTGTCGCAGCAGCCATTGCCGCGATCGCTAAGTTCACTGGAAATCTAGACAAGATTTTTAGTTTCTTTAGCAAGTACTTTGGCAAAGCTGAAACCACGCTGACAGAGCAGGATTTGTCCGGGCTGCGGCAAACATTACTAAAACAGATGACCACCGATGTGGCTCTACGCTTAGAGAATTCGTTACACAATCTAATCAGGGTCGATTTAGAGCAAGAAGAGCAACGTCATCAGGTTGGACGGAGAACAGATAACTTAGTACAGGCTACACCAAAACGAATACGAACACGGCCGTTCACTCAGCTCATTCGTAGGGGATTAGCAATTTTTAACAGTAACGCAAAGATCTTGCCAGTCATGCCCGCAGAAAAAACTTACACCATCTTCCACCGCCTCGATATCGGAGGCCGTTTACTCATCTTAGGCGAACCGGGTGCCGGAAAAACCACTGAGTTACTGACCGTCGCACAGCGTCTCATAGACGCGGCAATAGAGGATACCAGTGAACCTATCCCTCTCATTTTTGAGCTTTCGAGCTGGGTACCCGGTACCCCGATATTGATGTGGTTAGGGCAGCAGTTAAAGCAAATCTATGGCGTTTCTCACCAACTCGCTGAACCACTCGCACGTCAGTGGATACAACAGACGCGCATCTTACCGCTATTGGACGGACTGGATGAACTCGGGTACACAAATCAAATCGCTTGCATTGAGGCACTGGAAAACTTTCTAGCTCAGTATCCAGCCTTGTCATCCATCGTCTGCTGTCGTCGTGAAGAATATGAACAGGGTGGGCAGCAGTTAACGCAACTCAAGGGGGCGATTTACTTACAACCAGTAGGCTCAGAGAAAATTCAGCAATACTTGCAGGACTTAGACCGTGAACAACTTTGGAGTCACATTCAGGCAGAACCTGAACTTTTCAATCTCGCTCGCTTACCTTTGTTCCTCACAATGTTGGTCATTGCCTATAAAGGACAGTCGATTCGAGATAAAGAAACACTTTTCAACGCGTATATTCACAAGCAACTATACGAACCTAGCCATCAGGGTACCTACAAACCAGGAAAAGGAATCGCACCTGAGAAAAGTCTACGGTACTTGGGCTGGCTATCTAGTCAACTTAAACAGAAGAATGAAACTGAATTCCTAATTGAAAATCTACAACCTGACTGGTTGGCATCTAAACGTCAGGAACGAATTTATCGATTTATTTTCGGACTGAATGGTGGACTGAGTATCGGACTATGGGGCGGACTGCTTAGCGGACTAAGTTTCGGGCTAGTATTCGGACTGTGGGGCGGGGTGAGTGTAG
>CALDSK010000297.1 GCA_937911865.1 uncultured Synechococcus sp. | reverse complement strand
CAGCGACGACGGTTGACGAATGGCTCGCCCAAATTGAAGCCTCGCTGACCCAAATTACTGGGGTGCAGATTGAGCAAACTGAGGCGGGGTTGGAGTTGGTGCTGGAAACTGCCGAGGGTGAACTGGCAACCCCGACGACCCAGACGGTCGGCAATGCCCTGATTGCAGATATTCCCAATGCGGTGTTGGCGCTGCCGGAGGGCGACTCGTTTGAGCAGTTTGAGCCAGCGGCGGGCATTGCGCTGGTGCAAGTGACGAATGAACCGGGTGATCGCGTGCGGGTGGCAATCACGGGTACCGATGCGCCGCCAGTGGGGGAGGTGACGGCGACGGGCTTGGCGGTGACGTTGGGTGAGGCGGTTGCAGGTGCCGAGGAGGACGCGATTCAGGTGGTGGTGACAGGGGAAGAAGATGAAGGGTATAACCCGTCGAGTGCAACTACCGCAACGCGGACAGATACGCCGCTCCGCGATATTCCTCAGTCGATTCAAGTCGTGCCGCGACAGGTGATTGAAGACCGTAATACCAGAACTGTGACTGAAGCTGTGGAAACAGTCAGTGGCGTCATCAGGGCTAATACTAACTTCGGTACTCCTGACACAAATCTCACTATCCGAGGATTTCAACAAGGCGGAAATTTTCGTAATGGATTCCGTGACGATGATGGCTTTGGGCTCACAGGTGGGACGAATACCATCGAGCGAGTAGAAGTGCTCAAGGGGCCAGCCTCAGTGCTGTTCGGACAGGTAGAACCAGGGGGCATTGTCAATGTGGTTACCCGCCAGCCGTTAGATGAGCCGTACTACAGCTTAGGGCTTGAGGTCGGCAACTTTGGCCTGTATGAGCCTAGCATCGACTTATCGGGGCCTCTCACCACAGATGACACAGTGCTCTACCGCTTTATTGCTAGCTATGAAGCTTCAAACAGCTTTCAAGATTTTGTCGAAACAGACTTGATCACTATTGCTCCTTCTCTCACCTTTAACATCGGCGAGAGGACGGAACTAAATCTGAACTACGAATATTTGGACTTGAATGGAAATCCGTCTCTAAGCAGAGGTGCATTACTGAGCGACGGTAGGCTGAGTCCTCGCGATCGCTATCTTTCCTATCCAGACATAGCGCTTATCGATGTTAATTCGCAGAGGTTTGGCTACACGCTAAACCATGAGTTTAGCGATCGTTGGCAAATTCGCAATAATCTTGCTGTTCTTCTAAATGACACTCAAAATGTAGAGTTACAACCTGGCGACGTGACAGACGATCGCTTTTTGGCTGTCGAGGCTTTTGATATTGACCGTCAAGAAAGAAACTACTTTGCACAGGTTGATTTACTAGGAGAATTTGAGACAGGATCAATTTCACATCAACTATTAATTGGATTTGATTTCAATGGTTTTGACCGTGTTAGCGATACACTTTTCGATAACAACTTACCTCTTTTAGACATTTTTGAGCCTGATTACGACGTACCAGAACCAAGCTATCAGCCCTTCATACAGTTCGAAAATACAATCGAAGCTTATGGTGT
This sequence comes from uncultured Synechococcus sp., assembly GCA_937911865.1. GTDB lineage: Bacteria > Cyanobacteriota > Cyanobacteriia > Phormidesmidales > Phormidesmidaceae > Phormidesmis. Next base: position 2,186 of record CALDSK010000297.1, on the reverse strand, counting down.
TTACTTGCAGGATCAAATTGAAATTAGCAATAATCTTAAGCTACTGATTGGTGGTCGCTACGATTGGATAACTACTGCATTTAGTACCGCTGAATTTGGAGAATTCTCATTAAGTGACTCTAGACAAAGTGACGGTGCCTTTAGCCCTCGTATCGGCGTTGTGTACCAACCCAGCGACATTGTCTCCCTTTACACTAGCTACAGCCGCTCTTTAGTGCCTGTTCTAGAAGCCGGTGCGAATGGTGAACCATTTGATCCAACCAGAGGAACCCAATATGAGATTGGGATAAGAACCAATCTCTTAGATTGTAGACTCTCAACAAATCTGGCTGCTTTTCATCTCACTCGATCAAATGTAGCAACCACTGACCCGGATAATCCTCAATTTTCTATCCAAACTGGAGAGCAACGTAGCCAGGGAATTGAATTAGATGTTTCTGGCGAGATTTTACCTGGCTGGAATGTTACTGCCTCCTATGCTTACACCGATGCAGAAGTGACGGAAGATAATGACATTCCAGTTGGGAATCGCCTGCCAAACGTACCAGAGCACCAAGCCAGCCTTTGGACAACTTATGAAATTCAGGACGGCGATTTTCAAGGGCTAGGGTTTGGTTTGGGGCTGTTTTACATCGGCGAACGGCAAGGTGATATCAATAACTCATTTCAAATCGATGATTATTTGCGAACTGACGCAGCCCTCTACTATCGGCGCGATCAATTCAATGCGGCAATTAATATCCGCAATTTATTCGACATCACTTATGTCACTTCAGCTGACGAAGTGACTTCTATCGAGTTTGGCGAACCATTTACGATTGTTGGTTCAGTTAGCTGGGAGTTCTAAACTATTAGTCTTCCTTTAAAAAACTAATGATGAAAACTTGGGAAAAGGTATTACCGATGAAGCAATCATTCCATCGCTTGGCGAGTCTATTTATAACGGGGCTTTTAACATTTGCGTTAATTTCAGCCTGTGCCAGAGCGGTAGATCGCAATGCACAAAGCCCAGAGACATCAAAGGATTGTCGAGTAGTGCAGCATATAGTAGGCGAGACTTGCATCCCTCTTGATCCTAAGCGCATCATCGTACTGGGTGGTGATGATACGCTGGGAAATCTGCTGGCACTGGGCATGAAACCAGTTGCTGCCAGCTCTGGATGGGATGCTGTTGAATCCTTTCCAAAACATTTGCAAAATCAGCTAGAGGGAGTGGAGTATGTTGGTTCAACGACTCAACCTAGTCTAGAAAAGATTCTGTTGCTTCAGCCAGATCTGATTCTGTCTAATCATCATATGGAAGCTTTTAACGATCAGCTTTCTCAGATAGCACCTACCGTCGTTGTTGATAGTGATCACGATCCCTGGAAACAACAGTTACTGACGCTTAGCAAGATTTTAGATAAAGAGGATATTGCAAATCGGCTGATAGATAACTATCAGCAACGGAGCGACGAATTGAAGCAAGCCTTAGGGGATGATCGTACTAACCTGGTCGTTTCCGTTGCCACAGCGACACAACGTTTTGGAATTTGGGCCTACGGTTCCAAAGGTCCTGTAGGTAATGTTCTGGATGACGTTGGTGTTCAACGCCCGCCATCACAAGTTGGTGATTTTGATTACACTGAAAGGATTTCCCTGGAAAGTTTAGACGCGATTGATGGTGATGTTCTACTTCTCGTAAGTTGGCGTAATGAGAGCGATAACAACGCAATTTCAGAAATGCAGAAAAGCCCCCTTTGGCAGCAGCTTGAAGTGGTTCGGAACGACCAAGTCTACACAGTCAGCATGGATCATTGGGACACAGATCACAGTATTTTCGGCATCAATGCTCTGCTTGATGACTTATTTGAGTATTTGGCTAACTAACCATAAATTATGCTAAAAGTGCTCTCTTCACTTGCCAATCTTGCCGTCACTCCTTAGAAGAAGGTTGAGCAGAATAAAGAAACTCGTAAAGAGCCAGGAGATGGAATTCCTTGAATTAAAATTGCTTACCTGGACTTCATGAAGTTCTCTAAGCAATTGAGGGCTGTAAAGGGCGATCGCGCCCAACTAACCATCGTCAATTCATTCACGTTCTTAAATTCCTGAGCCACTGTGATCAAACTTGCTGAATGATGACGTGAGATCGCCTTCATTCGCCAACATCTTCTAGCACTTGTGCATACAGAGACTCATCAATC
>CALDSK010000296.1 GCA_937911865.1 uncultured Synechococcus sp. | reverse complement strand
CAGTTTTTGCTCCGTTATGCAACCCTTAATGAGAATGGTGCAAGATCTCAGTTATGGCTTGCTGAACAGTAGCTGTTCTTGCAGTTCTTCTAAATAGAGTTCTGTGCCGATGGGGCCAGGTAAGCTGCCACACAAATAGCCTTGCAGAAAGTAGACTTTATCAGCTTTACTCTGTTCAAGAGACTGGGCAACGGGGCTCTCTTTCCATGCTTGCTTTATCCCTGAGAGCTGATAGCTTTCAATGCTGTCTGTGCTGTCGAGGTCTTGGGAATAGCTAAAGTTGTAGCCCAGAAAGAGAATCAAATCCACATCTTTGAAGGCTGGTAGGCTTTCTAAGGAGATAGGCACTGCCCCATCAGAATGATTCTTCTTTATTTCAGAGGGATAGACTAGCTGAAATCCGAGTTCTTTAATTGATGAGCCACAAGCGTCAAAAGCGTCTTCTAAACGTATATTTTGTAGCTGAGAGCCAGAGAGTAGCAATACTTTAGGGTAAGCTGCAACTATGGGCGCAAAGGCTTCTTTGGCTGTGGCGATTCGCTGTTGGGTTTGTACAAGCAGCGGCTCGACGCTTTCCGTGCGGTTGACAGCTTGGGCGATCGCCCTCAAATTTTCTTCTGGGCTGTAATAATCTAGCAGCAGCGTTGGTGCGATTCTGGCCAGCGTGTCATAGACAGTCTCATCAAATTCGGTACCGATAATTAAATCTGGCTCAGTTTTAAGAATGGCTTCGATGGAAGGCTGATGCATCGTGCCTACGTTTGCAATGGGTTTGGTAACGCGATTCTCCTTCAGAGACGCTATGCGATTACCCAAGTAGGGAATTTGTTGAATTGGATTATCATAATCTCCTTGAAAAAAGGTGATATCGGTAGCGTAACCCGCAGGATGAACATCTAGAAGAAGCAGAGACTCAAGATTAGCCGGACCAAAAACAACAATCCTCTGAGGTTGACCACAGATCTCAGTGCTGCCCATTTCATGCTGGACCGTACGACACTCAGCGCCAGCAGATAATCCATCAGAGTTCTTATCTGCTTGGGATTGCTGTGCTGAATTTTGACAAGCCACTATTGCCATGACGCTTGCTATGCTCAAGGCGACAACACTTATTCGCTGAAGTCGTTTCATTCGTTTTGAACTCTTCGTAGGTACTTACAACATAATGCTGACAACTTAAAACGTATACGACACAGATGCTCGCACTGTCGTAGGTGCTCCCGGATATAGACTTTGGGCCTGAATAGGCAGGGCAGATTCGATATAGTCAGTATCAAACAAATTGTCTACATTCAGCTGTATGCACCAGTCGTCTCGACGGTAAAAGGCGGCTGCATTCATGATGAAGTAGCTATCAGCCTGAAAGCTGTTATCAAAGTTGGCCTCTCGTTCTCCAACGTAGTTAAACCCCAACCCAAAGCCAAGCCCTTGCAAATCACCTGCTTGAATTTCGTAGGTCGTCCATAGGCTGGCGCTGTGATCGGGAACGCCTGGCAGTCGATTGCCAACGGGAAGTGTATTATCTTCGGTGACTTCACCATCAACATAGGCATAGGAAGCAACAATGTTCCATCCAGGTGAAATCTCACCTGTTAGATTAAAATCTACGCCACGGCTGCGCTGTTCTCCGGTGGCAATTGAGGCGAAAACACCGGGCGGAGAGTTAGGGTCGGCGGTGGCTACATTTTGCTTAGTGATGTCAAAGTAAGCCAACGTAGCAGATAGCCGATTTTCAACAATCTCGCCACGAATGCCAAACTCAAAGCCTTCACCTTCTTCCGGCGGTAGCGGATTTCCGTCTACATCGGTCGAAAAAAGATTGGGCGCAAAAGAGCGAGCGTAGTTTGCATACAAAGAGATAGGTTCTATCGGTTGATAGACAAAGCCGATGCGCGGAGTGAACGCCTCATTGCTTTGATTGGTTTCGTTACTCACCTGATTTGTGACGTTGTTAAACTGTAAAACTTCGGTGCTACTTGTATCGTACCGTAACCCAGCAACTAGAATTAAGTTGTCCAGCAGGTCGATTTGGTCTTGCACATAAATGCCGAGTTGGTCCACAGTACTGTCTAAACTGTCGTTCTCTGGAATGGTTTCAATGTCGGGGAACTCAATATCTAAGCTGTCTGGATCGAAAATATTGCCTCCTACAGGATCGCCAAACCGTGAGGCTTCATCAGCTCCCGCGCGGAGTAAGTCTACGCCAAATAGCAGCTGGTGTTCTATAGAACCTGTGTTAAAGCGCCCTTGAACATTGGTATTGAATGAATAGCTGTCCGTTTGATTATCTACAACGGCAGGCGCTCGAAATAAGTCTCCTGCAGGATCGGGAAAAACAGCGAAGACGTTTTCAGAATATAGGTCGGTGTTGGTATATAGAAACTGGTTACGCAGTTTCCAATTATCGCTAAAACGATGCTCCAGGTTGTACGATGCCGCGAGAAATTCGTTACTGAAGAAATCGTCAGGATCGTTGGCGACCCGTTCAAACGGAACGTCAGGAATACCGTCATTGAACGGAGGTAGGCCAAAATCGTAGGGCTGATTATCGTTGATGTATTCGACGCTGACGGTTAAATCGGTGCGATCGCCAATGTCCCAAGCTAGCGTCGGCGCGACAAAAAATCGTTCAAAGTCGGTGTTAAAGTCTCGAAAACTCTCCTCACGACGATAAAGAGAATTAAGACGGTATCGCACATTGCCCTCGTCAGTAAGCGGTCCTGACAAATCAATGCTGGGATTCACAAATCCTCGATTACCTGCCTGGAATTGAAAGTTGTAAAACGGCTCTGCCAAGGGCTGCTTCGAGACGATGTTAATTACCCCACCCGGATCTGACTGGCCGTATAGCACCGATGCAGGTCCCCGTAGAACTTCGACCTGTTCCAAATTAGCAACTTCTGGATTACTCAACAAAGGACGTCTACTCGGCACGATAAAGCCGTCGCGCAGCACCGCTGGGTTGTTAAATCCTCGCAAGTTAAAAGAGCTACCTTCACCAAAGTTGTTGTCGTTAATAACGGCAACGCCCGCAGAATTTTCGAGCACTTCGGTTAGGCTAGTGGCCTGTTGATCTTCTATGACCTGACGTGGAATGACCTGAATTGAATTGGGAATATCTCGCAAGGGCGTATCAGTCCGAGTCGCGGTGCTAGCGTCGGGTACGAAGTAATCGTCATCTGCCTGCTCGCCTGTCACCGTAAGCTGAATGGCATCCTCATCCGACGTTTGCGCAGTTGCCTCTCCAGCGACAATAGTGGCCGCTAACCCTGAAGCCACGACTTGAAAATTTGCGGTCGGCGGTGCATCTGCGCCTGTAATTGCAATTCTGACTCGATTGTTTGGCAGTGCGCTTACGCTCAATAGCGCAATGCCTTCAGCCGGATTGCTGACGAAAAAATCTTCGTCTTCTGGCAAGTTCAAGACAGCGTTAGAGATATCTGCGATCGCCGCATTCCCAGTAACCGACGTCTCACCAACAGT
>CALDSK010000295.1 GCA_937911865.1 uncultured Synechococcus sp. | reverse complement strand
CGGGTTCCTGTCGCGGTATGAGACTGTCTTGAGATACTGCAAGATGTCAGATATACCAATTCTCTGAAGCTGGACTACAGATCTTCCTTATTCCCTACGGGAAGGCTACGCCAACGACTTCGCTCAAGGAACGTCGGCTGAGCGGAGTCGTAAGCCCTAAGGGCAGGCAAGGCCAACGCATCGCGTCTCCCCTCGGGAGAAAGCCGACTTGTCTGCATAGCTGTAATTTGTAGAACTGGTATTAAATCTTGTCTATGATTTCAGCGATGCGTTGAGGATTGAGCCCGCCATGCTGGAATTGCAACAAGCAGGAATGGCCGATGCCGATGAGCTAGTGCGCTTGTGGAGAGAGACCTTCACTGCGGCTTATGCCGACGTTCACAGCTCGGAAAATCTGCAGGCTTATAGCGCTGAGCACTATACCCCGGCGATCGCGGCAAACATACTCTCAGATGAACAGGTCGTTTGCCTGATTGCGCGTCGTCAGGGTGAACCCAAAGGGTTCTACGTACTGAAACATCACCCCTGTCCCATAGAGCTAGAGGGGGCCGCCTCGGAGTTAAAGCAGCTCTATATTCTTGCGAGCGAGTACGGCACCGGGCTGGGTCGGGCGTTGTTTGACCATGCGGCCCAAACCGCACGCAATGCCGAGAAAACATGGCTATGGCTTTGTGTTTCAGATATCAATTACCGAGCGCAAGCCTTTTACAAAAAGGTGGGTATGGAGCCTCAAGGGGTTGGCCCGACTCTCTACGTTGGCACTGATCGCCTGTCGTCAACCGTGATGGCCTGCCGCCTCTGAGAAAACACTGTCCGAACTGACGACAGGCTTGGCTTGGGTGCGTCATTGCGTACAGCACCCTGATTTGCCAACTCAATTCATTCATCTTCTAAAGGTTCTGTACTATTGCTTTTCCTCTCCGTCGCTTTTAGAGGAAGAGGTTCCGGCAAAGTGGAAAGTGGCTCATCATTGACGAGTCCAGTAATAATGATTTTTGAGGCTTGCGTAAACTCTGAACGTTCAATACCCTTAAGGTCTTTACTAACTTGAACTGCTCTCAAGAAATTTTGGTCTTTCACTAGCGCGTTAAAGCAAAGACGTGAATACCGAAGATTAACTCTAAACAATAACAGTGCTGTACCACCTACGAATTCGAGCACAACGCCAGATATCCCCGTAATAATTAATACAGTGTTACTCTGTACGGCATCATCTCCATCAGCTCTAGAGATTGAGGTCCACACTCCTAAGAAAATCAATACAATGCCGACAATGATCAAAACCAGACTTAAATAGAAGCTTTGAATAGTTTGGCTGATATTATTTTTATAATATTGCTTTAAGAACTCAGGTTTTTTGTTTACTCCCTTTACACTTGCTCCGGCAAAGAGCCGGTTTATCTCCTTGTCTTGTCTTGGTGAGAGGCCTCGTATACCCGAAAATAGGAGCAAAACAGCAAGTCGAATTAAAATAGCAAACCCCAAAACATAGAGAACTATCAGGAAAGCGGCAACGGGATTGTTGAATGGAGGCGGAAAGTCTTCCGAATTCTCTTCTAGCAGCCTAAAAAATTCAGAGAACAATATTTGCTGGTTATTAATCGCTTCTGGATTTTCTATCAAGGAATCACGATTTTCCTGAAAAGATGAAATCATAATGACTGCAACAATAAATACAAGTGCATAACCTATCCGTCGTATCGGTTTTTCATGCTTCTTGTTGATGGCGTTTCCGACCTGAGATGAAATCCATAAAACAATGACAACCAGAATTGCTATGAAAGCGAAGAAAATCAAGCTTTCTGCCCAGGTAAACATAGTAAATCCTGGAATTGGCAAGTTGTCATAGAAGCGAAAAGATCTATCTCTTCTAGAGGTTTTCTCGTCAATGATTTCTAAAGAATCTGGTGCTTGATTTATGTTGTCCTCGGGTATTGCCTCAGGATTTTGTATTACAGCGGTTACTCTTGCTGTCGGCTGAATGGCTTGGATGTCTAATATGTTATTTCGACGCGCTTCATTTAGATGAATACTGATGGCTGCAGAAATGTTGTTAGAGATGATCCGTTGAAAAATAGATTCACTATTTTTTCTATAAAAAGACTGCTCTATGTTGAAGAGCGCAATTAACCCCAAAAAAGTAATAGCACCTAAGATGTAGCGATTCAATCGTTCCTCCTCCTCTGCTTTGAAGACGATGTTCCAAATCTTTTGTCATATCTGTCACTCCCTTATCTGCGTAGCTCTGAGGAAGCACGATTAATACTTAGAAATATAGCAGTAGGTTGAGGCCAGGAATCGTGCGGGAGAAGGTCCACAAGAGCAGCGTGACGTAGGCCAACCCGATCGCCCACTGATACCACACTAGAGCCGTGACCAAGCCGGGCACATCGGCGTCGCGCAGCCGCAAATCGTTGAAGCCAAACTTAAACCAGTTGTTGAGGCTGAAGTCGTAATAGTTGAGCCAGTTGCGGCGTTTCTGCCAGTCGATGGGGTAGAAGCGATCGCGATAAAACGGAAACTTGGGAATCACCGGCAGACGGGCGATAAGTAAGCGTAGCTGGCGGGCGCTGCCATCTTCGACCAGATAACTGGTGTCGAGCTGGTCATGAAAGCGACCCTGGTGATACAGCACTGCCATCAGTCCACTAGGCACAGGCAGCACCAACAAGACAATCGCCAACGTGGCAAAACCAGGCGTATCGGCCAGTCGCCACAGCACCAACAACCCCAGACTGAACAAGCCGCCAAAACTGCCCAGCATCCACAGGGTTTCGGGGCGTGAGGGAATGATGGGCGTCGGCAGTCGGCGGCGGTAGCGATCAACCCACCAAAACAGCAGGCTAGAGAGGGCGATCGCCAAGATTCCCACCCCGAGCGTCAGGCCGATGCTGGTGCCATAGTGACTCAGCAGCAGCAGCGCCGATAAAGCTAGCCAGCGCAGACCTAACTGTAGCCGTTTTGAGAGTGAAACTGCCGAGCGGGCAATGACGCGATCGCGCACCTTGATATAAGTAGATAGGTTGAAGCCGGGTAAATCGAGGATGTCGGACGGACTGACGAAGGATAGCTGCTGACGCTGATCGAGAATCGTCTGGCTCTGCTCAGAGGAGAAGCCAACGGCCTGTAGTCGCGATCGCGATGCCGTGTTGAGATTGGTGCCCGTCAGCTGGCGCTGCAGCGATCGCAGCCGCAGTCGTTCCGTCATATATTCAATTCGGTTGGCGTCGGCCACCTGCTCTAACCGACGAAAGTTGCGCACCAGATTGCGCAGCAGCGTTT
>CALDSK010000294.1 GCA_937911865.1 uncultured Synechococcus sp. | reverse complement strand
CCGGTTCGCGCTTGGCAAAATGAGCTGCCATCTTAGCTAGCGTTTTTGTGGGTGCTATACCAACTGAGACTGGAATGTTTGTCCACTGCTGCACGGTTTGGCGAACTCTTTGGCCATATTCAACAAGGTTGCGATCGCTAAAGCCATCCAAGTCTAAAAAAGCCTCGTCGATAGAGTACCGCTCTACAACAGGGCTGAACTCCTGAAGGGTCTCGATGACTCTGCGAGACATATCTTTGTACAGCACGGGATTTGCCGAGAACACCCGAAGCTTACCTGAATCAACAAGATGCTGAATAGAAAACAGCGGCGTCTGCATCTTGACGAAGGCTTTTGCCTCAGCAGAACGAGCTACAACACAGCCATCATTGTTAGAGAGAACAACAACCGGCTTACCTACCAGATCTGGGCGAAAAACACTCTCGCAGGAAACGAATAAACTGTTGCAATCAACTATCGCCAGCATCGCTGCACCTATGGATTTTCTCGAATGAGCGCAGTGACCACACCCCAAACTTCTGGAGGCACTGCTGCTAGATCGAAGCGCGTGACGGTAAGTTCATTTTCGATGACGGCGACGACAAGTGATCGCGACTCGGGCGTACGAGCGCGATCCACAACAAGCAAGTCCCCTGCACAAACCTCTGTACAATCAGCCAGTGTCGGATCAACTTGCATCACAAAGGTTGAGGCCGTGCGTCTAAGTAGACGATGGTTAAGGTCTAGGCTTTGCTCAATAGCGTTACCGGGGATAGGGAAGCCCATGAATAAATTAGCTAGTGAATAGTTCGTTTATACTACATTTGACTACAAGTATGAAAGCGTACGATATAAGAACACGGGTGTTGATTGGTACGCACAGTCGTTTAGGCATCTCCCTCACAAAGTAGACGGCAGCTAACAGTGTCAAATTTCTGGCATAGGAATTGCGGCTGGGTTAGCAATCGCACCTTACGTCGTTAACTGAATATTGCGGGGGCCTTAGAGCTAGGTGTACAATCGTCGGCTTTCAGCAAGGCCTCTAGCTCTAGTCGCTTTAGCGTTTTGAGCCAAACCCGCGTTTGTTGCAGCACTTGCCAACAAGTCACTGCAAACGTCTGTCGATTAGCCCAAGACCAGTCTGACCAAGCCAGCGTTTCGCTCATGCGATGCAGCGTCCCAAATAGATGGCTGTGATCGTGCCGGTAACCTAACTTGCCGCCCGAACTTTTCAGTAACATCCACCCTGTCTGCTGAATCGAAGCCTCCGGGTATGCCCAGCGCCCAGCAGCCGAATCCCCAGAACTTTGTCATATGGTTAATCGAAGCAGTTTGGGCGTTGCCTGAAGACTGGGAGGAGATTGCTGAGAAAATAGAAACTTTAGCTGGCAGCGGAAAACCACATGGGCCAAGACCTCAAGAACGCATGGTTTTTCATTGGCTAAATACTAATAGCTAGAGGCTTATAAGTAAAAACTATTCGTGTTACTTTTATGGGAAACTTCAAAAAGTAACACGAATAAAAAATAGGTGACGGGTTTACCACGTAGCTCCAGTACAGTGCTAGACATAGCATTCACTGCATTTCTTGTCGCTCTAACTGATACATCCGCAGAGTCAAGTATTCTGGCATCAGTCGCCAGTAGTATCCTGTTGGCGGGGACATCGTGCGATCGCCGCAACGATGCAAAAATATTGGCTCATTACGCTTAAGACCTTTTTTCAGTACACTGCCAAGATTGATAGGATTCTCAGGGCTATCCCAAATAATGTGTGCATTGGCCCTGTAGTTAGCGGCTATTAAGCTAAGCCCTAGCCATTCCATTACTTCCTTAATTTGCTCAAATGGCAGGCCGCAGGCTTCTTGACCGTGGCTACTGATATTTAGCTGGCTAGGCTTTGGAGCAGGAAGAAATGCCCGAATTTGCTTCCACATAGTCAGATGGCCCTAGTCTTATACCGTAGAGGATTCCCTGAAGGTTAAACTGATCAGTCAGAACTTGATGTGTGACTACTCTTCCCCTCTTTGGATAAACTATTCGTGTTACTTTTCGGGTAGACATCGAAAAGTAACACGAATAGTTTTTTTGTGGAGGTCGCCCATTCAGGCTAGTTCACACTAGGGACAGGAATATAGTCTTACAATAGGAATAATACCTACCCGAAACAGAGCTGAATGCAATGGTTGCTAGCACGGGCGTTAGAGACACGATTACTACGCTGAATGATTTGCAGCAGCGACTGGATCTATTTCAGTCACAGGACTACGACTTCTTTTCTGAATGGACAGAAAGTTTACCTGTTCTCAGTACTCAAGAAAAAGCTAGCATTAACTGTCTCAAGCAACGTTACGATTACCATCGTGCTGATGGGCTACTTTTAGAAGGGACTATAAATCTTGTAGTAACTGCTCCCTTACTCGAATTACTAGGCTTCGTCGATCCGCCTTTTCGCCTCAAATCCCCTTGCGGTATTGCGCTAGAACTTGAAGACCCAGTCGAAACCATTCGAGGGTTCATTGATGTGCTTGTTTTACAGGAACGGCTCTGGATTTTAACGGTTGAATCTAAGCGAACAAGCATTTCCGTGCCTGCGGTTTTTCCTCAGCTCTTGGCATACATGGCAGCAAATCCAGAGCGCTCACTACCTAATTACGGCATGGTTACCAACGGAGATGAATTTGTCTTCCTGAAGTTAGGAGCTGGAAATGAGTACGATATTTCTCGCTCTTTCTCTTTGTTTCCTCAACGACATGAATTAGATCAAGTGGCTCAGATTCTTAAGTACTTAGGCCAACCCGTTGTAGGTTAGGAAATTATTTTTAAGATTTCTAACCTGTCCATGAGCTTTTTATTTTTCAATTTTCCTCAGAATGCCAATATAAGTTAGATCTGTCGCAATATAGGTTTGGCCTTAAACAACACAGCTATCATCGTGATTTTAGGTAGAAGGCTGTATACCCTTATGAGTTTTTTGGGACGGATTAGCTTTTGTAAGCCCTAATACGGAACCCATACGCTATATTGTTGTTGCTTATAACTTAACACCGTAGTTTACTTATGTCTAAAAGCGTATTGCCGCAACTCCAAGAGGTTATCAAAGATCTTGAATCTCAGGAGACAGCTCTTTCTACCCAACTGACAGATGTACAAGTTAAGCTGAAAGGCGTTCGTGCAGTGTTGCCTATGTTTGGAGAACCTACCGCAGGGCTGATAGAAACAAGTGGTAGTGCTGAACCTTCAGCGTCTGCTGAAAAGAAAGAAGACACAAAGAAGTAATCTACAGCAAGGACAAAGTCTTCCCAGAAATCAAAGCCTGCTGCAAAAACCACTCAGAAGAAAAAATCAACCAGTAAGAAAAAAGATGGTCGGGCTGCGGCTTGGCAGAAGTACACACTTCCTGGGGTCGGCGATCGCCCAATGCCTGAATCCGTTCAAATGATTTTGGCTACTCAACCAGAAAAAGACTTCAGGATTGCAGAGGTAATGTCAGCACTCTTCAAAGAGAATATGCCAAGGGCGCAGTATCTGAAAGCACGTAATCGAATATCAAACATCCTATCTGGTGGTGTTCGAGATGGAGAATGGTTCAAAGGTGAGCGTGGAGCCTATCGGTTGAATAAGACTGCGTAATGTCAGCGCTATTTTCTGGATATACAATGCAGCGCAAATACACCAAAAAGCTAAACTTCCTTTTGGCTTGGTCTATACCCAGAGAATAAGAAAATCTATTCGTGTTGTTTATCTACTTCCTGCTCGGTAACAACATGAATAGATTCCGGTGAAAAGCTACTCATGGATAAAAGCTATCTTCTGAGACTTTGAAATTTGTTGATTTCCATTTTTTTAGGATATCAGGATAGGCCAAAGCTTGCAGCAACTACATTCAGATGAGTCAGTCTTTCCTCTTGCTGCTTTAGCCGTTTTTCTAGCTGTCCAATTGCTTTTCCTCGGGAGCACATTTCTATGTACTTATCTATTTCGCGCACGGGAATATACTTCGACTTTTTGCCATTGTCCAAGAGGTTATTTTTACCTGTTCTAAGTCTGGCGTACTTGCATTCGTTCTGTGCTTTTTCTGAGGCAGTACCCCCAGCAGGTGTTCTTTCTACTCTTGCGTTTTGAAGAAAAGGCCCTTTCTCTTTTAGAGATGAGATTTGTTTCCGAAGATCTTCAATCTCTGTTCTTATACCAGTGCGAATGTCCATAGAACTATTCGTGTTACTTTTTTAAGTATATCAAAAAAGTAACACGAATGAATGTCATATGTTAGCCATTAATCGCAGGCGAAACTACCTCCAGTCGTTGAAGCTCATTTGGTTCAGCTTTAACGGTCTCAAGATACTGAACTCGTAGATGATATAGGAGTTTTGTTAACTCTCCATCAGACAGTTGAGCCCGCCGTCGCCCCTGAAAATTCTGGGCAATGAAGTTGTTTATCTGTCCAATAGGCCAATCAAGCTTTTGAACTGCATCTTGAATAGCAGCAATGGTTTCGCTTAGTGCTTTAGGAATTCCATTTTCTCTAAAGCTAGTATTGGGAACTGTCCTTCTATGTAATTTTGGTTTTGGTATTTGAGCTTTCGTGTTCTTCACCTCTACCGTTTGAGCTGCTATCCGTGCGGGCAAAGTTGGTAGAAAGACATTTCTCGAAGCGGTACTCTTTCTAGTGTGACTATCTTTTCTGTGTAGAGGAACTGCTGCAAGTTTATCTTGTGGAAAACTTTTCATTTCCCCCGTACCCCCCTTCTCAGAGTGAAACTTCGTTTTAGAAGAGAGCAAGATGTCATCCGCCATGCTCTCACACTTCATTACCTCTCTCTTAGTCCGGAATCCTTTGCTGTCAAAAGGTTCTAGCCTCTTAGGGGGGGTTTCAGTTTTAAGGTTATCAGTTTCTGAAAGCCTCATAGCCTCGTCTATTACGGGCAGTTCTTTGGAAGCGCTTTCAGGACAGCCCGAGCAGAAATCAGGATGCCAGAGCTTTTTGTTCTTAGCTTTGTAGAGTGTTTCCAGACTGCTGGAACATTGAACTAGCTCAGCCTGAGCTTTCCTGACTGCCTGGGCACGAGCTGTTGTTCCTTCTGGCAGCGCGTTTGTATCCTTGAGATGCTGAACGGCTACTCTGATGCTTTCCTGAGCACTCTGAGCGCGGAAGTCATTGAAAGGTACAACTTTGTTTGTCGCTCCCTTCTAGTTTTGTTGGGCTTCTCCATAGGTGCCTATGGGCCAGTAGTACTTTTCAATTGCGGTTGCCCAAATATGCGATCGCATCTTGATCTCACGTTGATGTCGGCACCACTGCTGATATCCAGGGCTAGAGATAGCCTGCTGGTGTATGAAGTCCACTAGCTCCTCGCCGCAGTATCCAAGGAACACATGCCCATAGCAGCCAAACTCTTTCAGGAGCTGATTGGTCTGTCCAGGCCCCGTCCAGCCTTCCGCTATTACGGTCTCTAGATCCTTTTTCCAGCTATCTACTTTATTGAGGCGGCGGCGAACTTTCTTGTATCGATTTTTGCGAGCCAGTGGCAATGCCTGCCGCAGCGTCGAGATGTCCTGTCCTGCGGCGGCGATGTCCCACAGCGATAGAAACTCGCTCAACTTATTGCTAGCTGGGCTAAACGATTCGTCTAAAAGGCAAGATCCGCTCCCCGGCTGGAGCGGTAGCCGATGGGCCAGGTACTCAGTCTTGATGATATTGCCGTAAGCCTTGACGTTTGGAAAGCACTCTAACTGCCCCTGCTTTAATTTGAAGCCTTGTGGTTCTAGGCAATTTTTCAGGGCTACGGCTAGGTCGAATGTTTTAACAAGTTCTGGTAGCGGTAGGTATAGGTGCAGCCCTTCGCTCCAGCTACTGCGAATTCTGATTGTTCGGGTGATACCGATGGTTTCTAGTGCCGCTTCTATTCGAGCGATCGCACTTACGTCTTGCTTTGGATGATATGGACTATTGATATCAATATCGATTAAAGCGTAGGCAATCTGGTGTCCCGGTCTTACCCCAATTAACTTTTCTGCGTCCTGCCAATCTCTATATAGAACTCGGCTCTTTAGCTTGTACCGTCGTTGGGTATGCCACTGAGGTTTTTTAGTAGTGTCCTCTGGCGCGTCTGCATAAATTGAACAGTAGAGGTAATTGCCAAATATTTCGCAGAGTTGCTGACCTTGTGGATCAGCTGGCAGTGGATCTCGCGTTTTGCCAGCGTCAGGATACGCAATTTTACTCTGCCCTAACGTTAAAGTTGGGGACATGATTCTCTATCTTGTAGTGAGTGATAGAGCCGTAAAAAATTGCAGCAAAACATGCCATGCTGCTAAAATTAGAGTACGGCTCAAGAGTCTTTTAAGACTCAAAAAAGCTATTGGGAACGCCAGTTAATTGCTTGCAGGCTTGGTTGGGGTTCCTAAAAAAATATTGAAATCAACTAAACCCTGACTGCTTCTGCTGTTAGGGTTTTTGATTGAGTTTGAGTTATGTCGCTAGCCTCCAAAAGTATTACTGGAACTTTTAAAAAGTATATAACTTTAGCAGAAAGATCAAAAGAGTGTATGACTTTTTGCGGTGTGTATATAGCCTTTGCCAATGACAGGCACCTGTTGGAACTCTAGAGTCAGTGCTCCCATTAGATGCTGTAGAAACAAGCTTGGTACTCTTTTATGCGGAAACTCAACGAGTCGCTGACTTTTCAGGCTAGCCCAAATGCTTAAGAAGCAAACGCTTCACGGATTTGAATGCCTTAGTAAAGGAGTAGTGCATTTGTTTTGACAAAGTGACACTATCACTGGGATGCCAGTGCTTCAAGCGGTTGAAAATCTTAATACGCTAAACCGATAGGCCAAAAATACGCCAAACCGATAGGCAATTTCATACGCCAAACCGATAGGCAATTATCTACAAATACGCCAAACCGATAGGCAATTTCATACGCCAAACCGATAGGCAATTATCTACAAATACGCCAAACCGATAGGCAATTTCATACGCCAAACCGATAGGCAATTATCTACAAATACGCCAAACCGATAGGCAATTTCATACGCCAAACCGATAGGCAATTATCTA
>CALDSK010000293.1 GCA_937911865.1 uncultured Synechococcus sp. | reverse complement strand
AATGGGATGGAACCGGAGCATTAATTTGACGGTGAGCCCGCTGAGCGATCCGCAAGGTGGTGTTCGCGGTGGCCTAGTGGTGCTTGAAGACATTAGCCAAGAGAAGCGGATGAAGACGACGCTGTATCGGTATATGACGCCAAGCGTGGCAGACCGAGTAATGGCGCTGGGCGAAGATGTACTGATGGTGGGTGAGCGTAAGGACGTAACCGTTCTGTTCTCGGATATTCGTGGTTACACTACGCTAACTGAGAAGCTGGAGGCGGCGCAGGTGGTTTCGATGCTCAACGAGTATTTTGAAACCATGGTGGAATCGGTTTTTCACTGTGAGGGGACGCTCGATAAGTTTATTGGCGATGCGCTGATGGCTGTATTTGGTGCGCCGCTGCCGTTAGAAAATCATGCCTGGGCGGCGGTGCGCGCGGCGTTAGACATGCGGCGGCGGCTGGCGATATTTAATCAAGAGCGCGTGCGGCAAGGAGAGCCTGAGCTCCGTATTGGGATTGGCTTGAGTTCAGGTGAGGTGGTTTCTGGCAATATTGGCTCGCAGCGGAAGATGGAGTACACCGTCATTGGTGACGGGGTGAATTTGAGCTCACGTTTGGAGAGTATTACCAAGCAGTATGGCTGCGATATTGTGCTGAGTGAGCATACCTACGAGCTTTGCCAAGACCGGATCCGGGTGCGAGAGCTCGATTTGATTCGGGTGAAGGGCAAGCTGGAGCCCGTGAAGATTTATGAGCTGCTGGGCGATCGCACCGAACCGCTCGATATTAAAACCAAAACCTTTCTCGATCTCTATGCACAGGGGCGAGAAGCTTACAAGGCAATGTCGTTTGATATGGCTATCTCTCTGTTTCGACTTGCTCAAGCGCTCAGACCAAGCGATCGCGCGATTGAACTGCATCTGTCGCGTGCTCAGACTTACTTACTGAGACCGCCTGCCGAAGGCTGGGATGGCGTGCATGTTATGACCATGAAATAGACCAAAGAATAGAGCCAGAAATAGAATCCGCAAGTGATGTTACAGACCTGAAGCCAGTGAAGACTTTGCCGTAATAATGGGTGGGTTGCTATCAAATATTAATTCAACGCCCCATGACTGAAGCGCTTAACTCTGAGCAAAAGCTGTACGAAGGTAAAGCCAAAATCATCTACGCAACGGATGATCCAGAGGTTTTGGTTACCTACTTTAAAGACGATGCCACAGCTTTTAACGCGCAAAAGAAGGGGCAGATTGCAAACAAAGGCGCGATTAATTGTAAGGTGACCACACATCTGTACGGTCTATTGGAAAAGAAAGGGGTCTCCACTCATTTAATCGAGACGACCAGCGATAGAGAAATGCGGGTTAAGCGAGTTGATATTGTGCCGATAGAAGTCGTCGTGCGCAATATTGCAGCGGGCAGCCTGTGTAAGCAGACAGGCATAAAGCTGGGGACAAAGTTAGAACCGTCACTGGTGGAGTTTTACTACAAAAATGACGATCTGGGCGATCCTCTGCTGACGCGCGATCGCATTGCTGCTATGGCGCTCACCTCTGCTCAACAGCTCGATCGGCTGACTGAAAAGGCCCAAACTGTAAACCGCGTTCTCAGCGAGTTCTTTGCCAGCTGCGAGATTACACTCGTTGACTTTAAGTTAGAGTTTGGTACCGACAAAAACGGTGAGCTGCTACTTGCAGACGAAATTAGCCCAGATACCTGTAGGCTATGGGACACGACAGAGCCAGATGAGCGTAAACGGGTTATGGATAAAGACCGCTTTCGCCAAGATCTAGGCGATGTTGCAGAAGGGTATCAGGCCGTATTAGAACGGATTTTGTCTCAGCTTTCTTAGGTGATAAGTTGGGCGATGGATAGTGGAAAAAGCCTGCATTTACTGGAATATAGCGGCTCTTGACTCATTTCAAGAAGGGTTTGATGACTGGGCATAGCCGTGCTCACGTGCAGCCTCCCCTTCTGGCACAGCCGTTCTTCGGTTGGGGCTTGAGAGTGCGGTAGTATTCTTTGAACTGATTTAATGATTGGCTCATAATTTTTGGTCAATCACGCGCTTGTGCTTTGTGCCGGCGCGCGTGTGAGGAATGAACATATATTAAGGATCCACTGGTTATGCGTGTTTCACCGGCTCTTTTGGCCTGTTTTAGCTTAGTGGCAATTTCGGCTTTACCGAGCCGGGCTGCTGAATCTTCTGAAACGGTCGATAGCGCATCAACGCTTGAAGCCAATTCTGAGCGCTCTTCTGACACACTGTCTCCGCTTCCTGCTAATCGGCCGTTAGAATTAGCAGCTGACACTGTCGTTGAGCCCACTGCTGAGTCGGCTACCAATGAGCCTACTTTTTCTCAGCTGTTAGCAGGTGTTGCTAACCAAGAAGCGCCGCCAATATTAGCTCAGGTCCCTGCTGATGAAGAGACGCTACCGGCCAATACCGAGGTTGATATTGAGGTAGAGCCGTCAGAAGCGGAAACAGTGCCAGATGCTGGCATTGAGACTGAGTCAGAGACCGTAGATCCAAATATTTTGCCGACGCCAGCAACACCAGATAACGCGAACCCAACTATTCGTGTTCCTGTAGAAAACGGTGACATTGATTTAGATGATGCAGAGATAGATCCTGCGCCTTCCTTAGAACCCTCCCCGACAGACCCCACTGAAGCGGGCGAAGGAACAGAAGGGTCAGAAATCGAAGCGGATGAAGCGACGCCAGCTGCTCCTAACAATACGACTCCTGAAGGAGATGTGCCTGAAGGAGAGACCCCAGATGAGGATGCTTCTGAAGAGGCTGCTGAGGAGACTCGCGTTTTGGTTTCTGAGGTTGATGTGGTCTCAACCAATGCGAATAGGCCACTGAACAGTGAACTTATCGATGCAGTTTACCGCGCTGTAGATACGGTGCCAGGTCGGACCGCCACTAGAACCCAGCTGCAAGAAGATATTAACAGTGTCTTTGGAACCGGCTTTTTCTCGAACGTTCGTGCCACACCAGAGGACACACCTTTGGGTGTGAAAGTCACGTTTTTTGTAGAGCCCAACCCTGTCTTGACCAGCGTAGATGTGCGAGACGCTCAGGTGTTGCCCGAGGAGACTGTAGACGAAATCTTTGGCGATCAGTATGGCGATATTCTAAATCTAAGAGATTTCCAAGACAGTATTTTGGATCTCAATGACTGGTATCAAGAGAATGGATACGTGCTGGCGCAGGTAACGACGGCGCCTCAGATTTCGGATGACGGTACGGTGACGCTGATTGTTGCTGAGGGCGAAATCGAATCTATCGAAGTCCGCTTTATTGATGAGGATGGCCAGACAGAGGATGAAGAGGGTAATCCTATCGATGGAAAAACTCGTGACTTTATTGTGACCCGTGAGTTTGAAACTGAGCCAGGCGATATCTTCCAAGAAAGTCAAATTCAAGAAGACATTGGGCGCGCTTTTGGGCTGGGTATTTTTGAAGACATTCGCCTATCACTCGATCCGGGCGACGAAGATCCTCGTAAGGTGAAGATGATCGTCAATGTGGCCGAGCGTGAAACGGGCTCGGTAGGTGCTTCTCTTGGCTTTAACTTGCGGGGCGATTTGTTTGGTCAGCTTAGCTACAACGAAGATAACTTTGGCGGTAACAATCAGAAGCTGAGAACAGAGGGGCGAGTGACCACCCGAGGCGATTTTCTGTTTGACGTCAGCTTTACCGATCCTTGGATTGCGGGCGATCCTTACCGCACGTCTTACACCACAAGTCTGTTTAACCGCAGAGCGACGTCGCTGATTTTTGATAATGGTGATCAAGAAGTTGGCTTAGAAGACGGTGACGATGAGCTAGGTAACGGAGATACGCCCAGACTTAATCGGTTAGGTACCGGTATTAGCTTCAGCCGTCCGCTAGATGATGGCCTGTCACTTTCGTTGGGTGCGCAATATGAGCGGGTGGCTTTGCTCGATAGTGATGGGGACGTGTCGCCTTTGGATGAGCTAGGCAATCAGCTAACCGCTAGCAGTAACGGCCGAGACGATCTGTTGACTTTACGATTTGGGGCTGTTTTAGACCGCCGTAACAACTCTTCTGCGCCTACTAGCGGTAGCTTGATTCGGTTGGGCACAGAGCAGTCTGTTCCGGTTGGGAACGGCAGCATTTTCTACAACAAGCTGCGTGGTAGCTATAGTCAGTATGTGCCGGTAAGCTTCTTCGGATCGGCAGAAGGCCGCGAGACGATTGCCCTCAACCTGCAAGGTGGAACCGCGATTGGTGAAATTCCACCTTATGAGGCCTTTCCTCTAGGCGGTGGTAACTCGGTACGGGGCTTTGAAGAAGGTGCGGTTGGTTCCGGGCGTTCTTTCTTACTCGGTACGGTTGAGTATCGCTTCCCGCTGTTTAGTGAGTTTCTCAACGGTGCTTTGTTTGCCGATTACGGTACGGACTTAGGCTCGGGTAGCTCGGTACCTGGCGATCCGGCAGGGGTGCGTGATAAGCCGGGTAGTGGCTTTGGCTATGGTGCGGGTGTGCGGGTGCAGACACCGCTGGGGGCGCTCCGATTGGACTATGGTTTGAGTGAAGAAGGCAGCCGTTTCCACTTTGGCTTTGGAGAGAGGTTCTAATGAGTACTTCAAGTGGCGCTTTGAGTAACGTGGCGGTGGTAGATGCGATCGCGCTCTATCAGCAGACCCTGGCCGACATCGTCAGTGTCTCAGGTGTAGGATTGCACCTTGGGCAAGAGACAACAGTCCGATTGATGCCCGCTGATGTGAACTCAGGCCGTTACTTTGTACGCATCGATCTGGCGGGCTCTTTCGAAAAGTCTCCTCAGGCAAATCCAGTTGTTATCCCAGCTACTGTGACGTCTGTTGTAAAAACTCAACTATCCACTGAGTTAGGGCTTGGACCAGTGGATGAGAGACAGACCGTGCGTACCGTAGAGCATTTGCTAGCGGCATTAGTTGCGCTAGAGCTCGACAATGTGCGAATTGAGATTGATGGGCCAGAACTACCGCTGCTAGACGGATCGGCTAAGGATTGGATAGACGCGATTCAAGCGGGTACAAAACCCGTACAGCAGTCGGCTAGTAAGCTCACTCGTTCAGCGCTGAGCACGCCTGTGACCGTACATGCTGATGATGCTTGGGTGGCTGCGTTTCCTAGCGCTGAACTGCGTTTTAGCTATGGCATCGACTTTGATTTGGCGGTAATTGGCAACCAGTGGCATAGCTGGTCTCCTGGTGCCGACAGCTTTGCGCAAAGCTTTGCTGCTGAAATCGCCCCAGCACGAACTTTTGGCTTAGCTCATCAGATTGACTATTTGCGCAGTCAAGGCCTGATCAAAGGTGGCAGCCTAGAGAATGCGCTGGTTTGTGCGCAAGACGGTTGGCTCAATCCACCCTTGCGGTTTGAAAATGAACCGGCTCGCCACAAGCTCCTAGATTTGGTCGGTGATCTAGGTTTGCTCGGTAGCCTACCGACGGCTCACTATACTGCTTACAAAGCGAGCCACACATTGCATGTTGCTTTAGCTAAAAAGATAGACCAACTTTGTCCGGTGAGGCACACATAGCGTCTAATGTTCTCAGATGCTCTGCTGATCCGGTGTAAGCTAATAGCGACCAGAATGCTCGGCAGTCAAGAGATCAGTGCTGTGTATCCCTGATTTGATTGCTGCTGGGTCCAGGGGATTGCAGTTTTTGCGACCTCGGTCTTTTTATTCAGGGTGTTGATTGGGCCAGCTGAGCAGACTTTTCTATGTTTATCCGTAGCGTCTGTCACCGTCTAATGGCAAAATCGTGAGGGGCTGTAAAAGCTTCACCATTTTTTTAGCTTTCGTTCTACGATTTGATGCCTTATGCCAACTAGTGCTCACACGTCTACAGAGGCTGCTGTCGCTGCTCCTAATTCTTCTGTGCCTACAGAAGATACTAGCGATCATAAAGAGCCAAAGAAAACCTACACGCTCGAAGAAGTTCAGCAGCTTCTACCTCATCGCTATCCTTTCGCGCTAGTCGATCGGATTATTGACTATGTGCCTGGGGAGAAAGCAGTTGGTATCAAGAATGTGACGTTTAACGAGCCTCACTTTCAGGGCCACTTTCCTGGGCGTCCGCTGATGCCGGGGGTGCTGATTGTAGAAGCGATGGCTCAAGTCGGCGGCATTGTATTGAGCCAGATGCCAGGGATAGACGGTCGGCTGTGTGTGTTTGCTGGTATCGATAAAGTGAAATTTCGTCGGCCAGTGGTGCCTGGCGATCAACTAGTGATCACCACAGCGTTGATTACGATTAAGTCAGGTCGTTTTGGCAAGATGAAGGCGCGGGCGGAAGTAGACGGTCAGCTTGCATGTGAGGGCAGCTTGATGTTCTCTGTTATGGACTAGCTGCGCGGGCGGCGCTGATTGGCTGATGTGTTCTCTAATGTGTTCTTCGGGGTTACTGATAATTATGTGCTCTACTCGTTCGGTGGCTTTGCTGGAGGCATGGCTTTGATGACTACTCTGATTCATCCGACTGCGGTTGTCCATTCTGGTGCACAGGTTCACCCCAGTGCTACCGTGGGCCCCTATGCCGTAATCGGAGAAAAAGTCACCGTTGGGGCAGATACTGTGATTGGTGCCCATGCAGTGATTGAGGGTAATACACTAATTGGCGATCGCAATCGAATTTTTCCTCATGCTGCCATTGGCCTAGAGCCTCAAGATCTGAAATATGACGGCTCTATGAGCCTGGTTGAAATTGGCAATGACAATGCCATTCGTGAGTGCGTCACCATCAACCGACCCACACGCTTAGGCGAAGTGACGCGTTTGGGTAATCACAATTTGCTGATGGCTTACTCTCATGTGGCACATAACTGTGACATTGGCGATCGCGTCATTATTGCTAACTCTGTTGCCTTGGCTGGTCATGTAGAAATTGAATCCCATGCCCGTATTAGCGGCTTGGTTGGCGTTCATCAGTTTGTTCATGTGGGTCGATATGCCATGGTCGGGGGCATGAGCCGAATTGAGCGCGATGTGCCACCCTACACCATGGTAGAAGGCAACCCCTCGCGAGTGCGCGGTCTCAATCAGGTTTTGCTGAGCCGTTCTGGGATTGCTAAAGAAGCGAATGGACAGGCGTATAAAGGGCTGAAGGAGGCGTTTCGAATTTTGTATCGTTCAGGCCTAACGTTGGAAGAGGCGATTGGGAAACTGGAGACGATTGCCGATAATGAGCATGTGCGTCATCTCTATGAATTTTTAGACGCGTCTGCTCATGTGAAGGGGCGACGGGGACCCGTGCCAGGGAAAAAACGGTGAATATTTTTATTCATACGGGAGAAGTATCCGGTGATTTGCAAGGCGGCTTGCTGATTAGAGCGCTGATGCGACAGGCCGAGAAGCGCGGTATTGACTTGAGTGTGACGGGCGTGGGCGGGCAGCAGATGGCAGAGGCTGGTGCCAATGTCATCGCTAATACGGTCAGACTGAGTGCGATTGGCTTGCTAGAGGCGCTGCCCTACTACATCAAGGGAAGAGGTCTGCAAAAGCAGGTAAATAGGTATTTATTAGAGAATCCGCCTGATCTGATGGTTCTGCTGGACTATATGGGGCCGAATATTCCGGTTGGAAAATTTGTTCGTAAAGAGCTGCCAGGTACGCCGATTGCTTACTACATTGCGCCGCAGCAGTGGGTGTTCTCAACCAAGCGCGATACTCAAAACATTTTAGATGTGTCCGATAAGCTGCTGGCGATTTTTCCCGATGAAGCGACGTTCTACGAACAAGCGGGCGGTAATAACGTGCGTTGGGTGGGCCATCCGCTGGTAGATATTTTGGCGGAGCCGATGTCTAAGTCCCAGGCGAGAGCTGAACTGACGATTGCTGACGATGCTCAGATTGTGACGCTGATGCCAGCCTCACGTAAGCAGGAGTTACAGTACATTATGCCTGTAATGTTTGAGGCGGCGGCCTACATTCAGGCGCAGCAGCCAAAGGTGAGGTTTTTGATTCCGGTGTCGCTGCCTGACTTTCGCGAGGAAATTGCAGCGGCGGCAGAGACCTATGGCCTAAATGCACGGCTGGTGGACAAGGCTGATGGGCAGCGGGCGATCGCAGCGGCGGATTTGGTCATTAATAAATCGGGCACGGCAAATCTGGAAGTGGCACTGATGAACGTGCCTCAGATTGTGATGTATCGCCTGAGTACCCTAACCGGAATCGTCGCTAAGCTGATTGTGAAAACGGCGTTCGTTTCGCCGGTAAACCTGATGGAAAATCAGCCGATTGTGCCAGAGCTTCTACAGTGGGATGCAACTTCAGAGGCGGTGAGTAAAGAGGCCTTAGCGCTACTCACCGACGAGGAT
The DNA here is from genome assembly GCA_937911865.1 of uncultured Synechococcus sp. Classification (GTDB taxonomy): domain Bacteria; phylum Cyanobacteriota; class Cyanobacteriia; order Phormidesmidales; family Phormidesmidaceae; genus Phormidesmis. The sequence continues at coordinate 57,769 of CALDSK010000293.1, read as the reverse complement.
AAGCGACAGAAGATGATATCGGGCTATGCTCAGATGAAGCAGGCGATGGGAGAAGTAGGCGTGTGCGATCGCGCCGCGAACGAAATTTTAGACATGCTCCCCAGTAAAAAATAAGCTCATATAGGCCAGTATATGAAGGGTAAGTGCTGAAAGGCAGACGCTGTAGCGGGCTGGTTCTTTTTCATCGAGCTGACACTACAAAAAGTGGGGCGAAATTACTGAGCCTTCACCCTTGATGCTCTACACTGGGGCAGAAAATAATGAACCCTTATACAGTCGCATTTGATATCGTCGGTGGCTTTGTTGCAATTTTCCTGAAAAGTGACAGCTACAGCCGGATAAAGCAACGTTGCTAATGTGTTGATCTAACACATTGACGGTCTATCAACGAAGATTTGGGTGGTTAGGAGGAGAGCGTGGAATTCTCGGAACTGTTTAGACAGGGCGGCATTGCAATGTGGCCCCTGCTCTTTTTATCAATTTTGGCCTTAGGCACTATTATGGAGCGGATTTGGTTCTGGTCCAAAATTTTGACCCGGGAGCGAGAAGTCGCTGGCCGAGTGTTAGATGCGGCTCGTCGAGAATGGAGCGCGGCTACCCAAATTGCTCAGCGAGGCGCGAAGCTACCGATGGGTCGCTTTTTGCTCGCGGCCCTGAAGCTAAAGGACCCTGAGCCGGAAGTGTTTCGTTTGGCGTTAGAAACTTCTGCTAATGAGGAGCTAGCGACTATGCGTCGAGGTGAAAAAGTGCTTGAAGCGGTGATTGCGATTTCGCCGCTGCTGGGACTGTTGGGTACGGTTCTTGGCCTCATCAGGTCGCTAGGCTCAATTGATCTCAACGCACTGGGCGTGGGGGATGCGACACCTGGTACTGCTTTGGGCATCGGTGCTGCTTTAATTAGTACCGCGACGGGTCTGGTGATTGCGATCGCAAGTTTGGCCTTTTATCGCCTTTTTCAGGGGTTTGTATTTGGTCAGGCCAAGGTTTTTCAGCAGTCAGGTAATGCGCTTGAGCTGCCATCTCGTCAGGCCTGGGCGTCTACGGATGGGAAGCCTTGCCTGCTGAGCGAGAACCGGGTAAACCAGCCACCGTCACCTACGGTAGATTTACCAGAACCTCCTGTCACCCAGAAAAAGCCGCCAGCTTCTTTCTAAGCTGCTTGATGTGGCCTTGTCCTCTTTTATTAACGCCGCATTATACCAACGTCGCACTATACTAACGCCGCACTATACCAACGCCGCACTATACCAACGCCGCACTATGAAAGTAGATATGAATAATCGTCAATCAGACGTGCAGATTGAAATTCTGCCGATGATTGATGTCATTTTCTGTATTTTGACCTTTTTCATTCTGGCTGCGGTAGGTCTGACACGGCAGCAGGTGATTGACTTGACGCTGCCTGCGGTCAATAACAGCGTGCCGGTATCGGGAGAGAGTCGTGATCGCCTTTATATCAGCGTAGATAGCGTCGGTCAGGTATACATAGATTCCAACGCGGTACCGCTAAGTCTGTTGCAAGATGTTTTAGTGCAGCATCAGCAAATTGCACCCAATGGCACTATTGTGCTGTACGCCTCTAGCAGCGCGCGCTACGAGGACGTCATTAAGGTACTAGATTTGCTGCGCTCTGTAGGCGGCGATCGCGTGGCATTGGCGACCTTGCCAAATGGCGCTTCCTTAGATCCTACGCAGAGCAACGATATCGGTCAGTTCGGTCAGCCTGGCGGTACGCTAACCCAGCCGCTTCCAGGCACAACGGGCACACCTGGCGGTATGCCTGATAGTGGTTTTCCTGCGTCTCCTGGATCTCCCGGATCTCCTGGATCGGGTGCTATTCCGGGCGGTGGGCTACCGCCTGTTTCTCCTGGAGCTGCTCCTAGTCCGACCGGCCCAACAGGGGCTCCGCCTGTTTCAGGGGATGCTGCAAATCCATAAACTTCTATATATGCCTGTTTGATCAAACTGCTAATCAAACTGCGCGCGTGCAGGTCTCGCACACATAGGTATTTAGCGGTGCTATATCAAGCTAAGATAGCGAGGTTCAAGTAATGGCCACTGTTTTTTGTAATGAAGCATACGCTGTCTGTACTGGTTCAAGATGAATCAGGCGTTTTGACCCGCATTGCCGGTTTGTTTGCCCGTCGTGGGTTCAATATCGAGAGTTTGGCTGTAGGGCCCGCTGAGAAAGCCGGTATTTCTCGCATTACAATGGTGGTGCCGGGTGATGATCAGGTGATTGAACAGCTAGCCAAGCAGCTATATAAGCTGATCAATGTGCTGGCGGTAGACGACATTACTGAAACGCCTAGCGTAGAGCGCGAGCTGATGCTGATGAAGGTCAACGCCGATGGATCTAATCGGGCCGAGGTTGTGGGATTAGCCCAGTTGTTTAGAGCACGCGTGGTGGATGTTTCTAAAGAAGCGCTGACGCTAGAAGTGGTCGGCGATCCGGGTAAGCTCGTGGCGATTGAGCAAATGATGAAGCCTTTTGGTATTCAAGAAATTGCTAGAACTGGCAAGATCGCGCTAACTAGAGAGTCTGGTGTGAATACAGAGTATTTGAAGTCTTTGGAGAGTAAAGTTTGATTTGGGTAAATGCATACTTTTGGCAGCATCCAGCGGCCAAAAGATAGCTCTCGGTAGATACTTTTACTGGCTGTGGCTTTTTGCCTATGCGGCTTTTGTCTGATTGACGTTGTCTTGAGCTGCTGGGTGATTGACGCTGGTGTTTTGACCATCGGCTTGACTATGGGTAGGCGCGATCGCACTTACCCATTCACCAGGCTCCTGATTGCTCATTTCCCAAGCTTTCAGCAGAATTAGGTATTCGTAAAAGGCTTGCAGTACGCACCAGGTAAAGCCAGCGCGACCGTCTAGACAGCCACCCAAGAAGAAATACATATAAATGAATCTCACGAGCGGACGACCTGGAACGCGCTGTGAGAGATCTTTGAGCGCGCGGCGGCGTTCTACTTCGGATCTGCCGCCGATTAACGCTTTCCAGTCCACTGTACCCGTAGAGAGCTGCCTGATGGTCTCTTTAGCTTCATCGGTGGAGTAGCGATTGTGCTTATCAATCCACCGGCTGAATCCTTTGCCGCAGGTGTAGTGAGGATAGGTTTCCTTGAGAAAGCCTGACGATCCTTGAACTACTTCGCGCTCGGTATGTCCGTAGTCATCAAACCAGACGTTGGTTTTGTCGAGTAGTCTAAGCTGATAGCGCGGGTACTGAGTGCTGTGCTTGATCCACCGATTCATGAACATCACTCGCTCAGCAACGTAATAGCCCACGTGCTGATCGGATTGAGCGGCGGCGGTGCATTCTGCAAACAGTTCTGGGGTCATGCGTTCGGCGGCTTCAAGAATGTACGACCAGTGGTGTTTAGTTTCAATGTTACGCAGCATCCAGGTGCGCTGTTTTCCGTGGCTCTCAAAAGCGTGCTGAACGGTGCGAACGTGAGGATAGCGTTGGGCAATTTCTAGGGTGCGATCGCTACTGTAAGAATCAACTACAATCACATCGTCACACATTGCTGCTGATTCTATGCAAGCTGCAATGTCCAACTCTTCATTGTGAGTCAGGATAAAGATTGAGAACATCAGTTACTTAGGCCTATTCCAAGCAGTTGGGTGCGATCGAAGCTACCGTCATCAGACGGGGAGCCATTAATTCCAGAGTTTTCCCATCTGACGCCTATTTCTTCGTACGCCAGAATAGAAATACGTTTAGATAGGCTGATAAGCCGTTCTAATCGAGCAATCTTTATTGTTACTTATTGTTATAGGGCCTAATGTGAGCGAAGCGTCTTCAATTTTTAGTAAACCTTTATGGCTCAATGCCAAAAACTTGTCAAAAGCTTGTTTGTCAAAAGCTTGTAAGGCCTACGGCTGTAGAGGGCGTAGCATCAGCATTCTCAAAATCTTGACAGCCTATCGCCTCTTCTGAAAAAGCCGCTGTTGGCTGAACAGAGCACTTGAGCAGGTGAGTATTGGTGGCATATCGGCAGTTAGCACAGGGAATGCGGTGCATTTGACGAACATTTTCAATGCCTTGCCGAATGTTTTTAAAGAAGCTCCAAACCGTAAGCAGGACAGTACTCCATAGAAAAATAAAGCAGACTGCGGGCAGTAGTGGGCGAATCCAGACAATAAATCTTGCGAGCAGCACGAAGCTTATTCTTATTAGCTGATCTACCAAAGGGCTAAAGTCCTTGACGCACGTTTCTTCAACGTCTCAAGTCTAAAATTCTTGATAGATAATCAAGCTATAAAGTTACGAAATTTATAACCATCATAGATTTCATTACATATAATCTTCGCTCTTTAGATCCTGCGCATTCCCAACAGGCGAAACCGTTGGTGCGCACAGACTCTAAGGGGTCAATATTCTCTCAGCTTTTAGGCTCTCTCAGCTTCTGCGCAATATCTGCATGCATTAAGGCGATGTTAGGGTCGCGCTGAATGGCTTGAAAGTATCGTTCGCCTAGAGGGGTCAGCGAGTCTTTGTTGGGCTTTAGCATTAGGCGCGCTTTCTCAAGTAAAATGGCCGCGCTTTCAGGTTCTACAGGCTCTTTTTTGTGCTGATCTAGTAGTTCGTCAATTTGCACAATAAACTTTGAAATGGGTCTGAGCCAGCTAAAGGCTTCATCTTCCGTGACGAGTCTAAAAAACTCACCGCTGTTAACAATAGGACCGTTGGTTTGCTCGTATACGGTGCGCTCAGAGTAAAGCAGTGCTTTGTGCAACTTCAGCAGGTCAGGGCGGATGTGCTGAAGGCGGGCAATGACCGGATCTTTATCGGGGGTGGCACTCATAGGCAAGAGAGAAGGCGGCTTGATTAGAGTAGCATTTTGCTTCTGTAGAAAAAGCGTAGTCTAGCCGGTTTGCACCGGGGATCGCAGGAGGCGTAAGGTTAGAAGGTGCGTGTCGCGGTGGGATAGGTGAATGGTGAAAATTACTGAGCAGGAATGTGAGGCGGGTGGACTGCGGTGGTTTTATCGGGAGGCTGTGCCTGTGAATTCGTCGCAGGGTAAGGTGCCGGTGGTTTTGCTACATGGATTGGTTTCGCAGAGCTACAGCTGGCGCGGTGTGATGACGCCTTTGGCAGAGGCTGGGTTTCGGGCGATCGCACCTGACTGGATTGGCCACGGCTATTCTTCTAAACCAGACAAAAAAGAGTTTGCTTACAATAGCGACGCCTTTATAAACGCCCTAGATAGCTGGTTGAACACGCTAGAACTAGAGCGCTTCTCGCTGATTGTGCAAGGATTTTTAGGGTCGGCAGGACTGCTGTATGCCGCGAAGTATCCAGATAAGATTGAGCGACTAATTATTTTGAATTCCCCATTAACCGCAGCTGCCCAACTTCCCTTTAAAGTTGCTCAGCTGGGTTGGCCGCTGTTTGGTGAGGTCGTTACTCAAGATCCTATTCTGGTCGATAGAACGTTGGAAGGCGGCGGGCCGTATGAGGTAGGCGATAAGGATCTAGAAATATATCGGAGGCCTTTTTTGAAAAGCTCTGACGCGGGTAGAGCTTTACTTGCAACGGTAAGGCAGCTTAAGCTTGCGCAGACGATGGCTGAAATCGACCAAGGCTTTTCGGATTGGTCGGTGCCTACGCTAATAGCCAGGGGACTCGCAGCAAAAACGTTACCAGAAAGCTTGGCAGAGTCTTTTGCTGAAAAACTAAACGACGCCAGAGTTGTGAAGCTAGAAGAAACTGGCCACTATGCCCAAGAAGATTGGGCTGAAAAAGTTAGTGATGCGGTTGTTCCCTTTCTACGGCGCTCATGAGCGAGATGTCGTGGCGACTGCTTTCGTTGCTGGGCTTAGTACCTTCTCTTTGGTCGAAGGGCCAACGCACACTGTGATATCTCCAACGCAGGTTTGGATATAGGTCAGCAGAGTGCGAATAAAAACAATAACGCCGAACATCTCTAGGCCTTCTTCTATGGTGGTAAGACCCAACCAGATGTGGTAATTCCACTGCTGATGTGTATCTACGTAGTAACCGCTGAGCATCTCCATCCCGATTGCACCCACAATAAAAATGCTGGCTGCTGTCAGAAAGCCTTGGCGACAAGAGCGGTCTAAGTGCATCAGAAACCGCCAGTACACCAGTGCGATAATCGCTAAAAAAGTCATGCCTGCGACGATCCAGGCGAAGTGAAAGATCCCTGTAGCAGGTAGCCATGGCCGGATGACGTCACTCAGCTTTTCGTGAAAGCTGAGCCATTCGTCCATGGCTAGCGCGCCAAACAGTATGGCTAACCCTCCCCAGTAAGGCGTGAAGCGATCGCGGACGGCGCGTTTGTAGGCGGTAATTACCCAAAGTAGCGCGCTGCTGCTCAGCAGCAGACCACAGGAGAACGCCGCTGGAAAGTTCTTTTCTCCGTCTGTGTTGAACCAGCGATAGAGAAATGGGCTCATGTCGAGGCCATACTGGACGATGTGACCAATGATACCGGCCAGTAAAAAACCCAGTGCAAAACCACACAGGGTTTTGATAATGAGGTGATCGCGAATATTGATAGTGAAATTCATAGCCCACAGAGATAACGGGGAAAGTGATGCTACGGGGCAATAGCATCAAGCAACTTTAATCTTTCCTTAATTCTCACTTAACCTACATGTATATGGGGTTGTTTCTGCATGAATTTTCTGCATTCCTACCCTTTTCCGGTTGAAGATTCGATGAGCGCAGCGGCGAAAAGACTGTAGTCCCAGTAGTATTGCGGATGTAAGTCCTGATATTTGTCTTTTTGGTACATAGGGTGCATCCGTAAATTTTCTTAGTCCTCGAATTGCCCTCGAACTTTAGATGAATGCTCTAGCCTCGGATCATTTCAGGCGTCTGCTGTTTAATGCGGTAGATGCTGCGGTTTATCCTCTGCAAGATATTTGGCAAAGCCGTAGACAGCTGCCGTCATCGGCGGTTGTCAATCAGACGGAAATTCGTTTTGTGGGGATGCGCCGTACTGGCAACCATGCTCTGTTGAACTGGCTGATGCATCAGTTCTCTGGAGAGGTCTATCTCCTAAACAATATTGTTATCAACAAAAATCCGTATCAGTTCAAAGCTGATAATTTGATGCGCTATTACCCTGAGCATCATGCGATGGCTCAGGTCTATCGGCGGCAGGCGGCGGGTGAATTGATTAAACGCGATTGCCTATTTTATAGTTACGAAGACTGGAGCTTGGCGAAGATTGCGCGATCGCGCGTAGAGCGTAACCGCCATCGGTATTTAGGCAAATCAGCGCAGCACTACGACATTCTTATTTTGCGCGATCCGTTTAATCTGTTTGCGAGCCGGTTGAAGAAGAAATACGTACCGACCAAGTCAAAGCAGATCTCTATGGTGGCGCTGTGGCTGGAATACGCCAAAGAATTTGTCGGTGAAAGCCACTATCTCAATCGCAACTTAGTTTGCATTAACTACAACCGCTGGTTCGCTGACGAATCGTATCGGCGTCAGCTCTCTGGCCAGCTGTCTATTCCGTTTTCGGATGCGGGGCTCTTTGAGGTGGCGACCGAGGGCGATGGCAGCTCTTTTGATGGTACGCGCTTTAGCGGTCAGGCTAGATCCATGGATGTAACCAATCGCTGGCGACAGTTTGTAGATAATCCGGCCTATCGTCAGCTGTTTACCAACGAAGAGATTTGGACGTATTCGCAGCGGATATTTGGTGAAATACCGGGCACTGAGGCGCTGCGCTAGCCAATGGCTGTTGCTAAAAGTCAATAAGCTAAAAGTCAATAATTGGAAACGCGGCTAATAAGTAGGCGACGATCGCTAAAAGTCTACGCCGCGCTTGAGTTCTACGCCGCGTTCAGCGTAATGTTTGTGGCAGAACACCTCTGAGTGGGTGCTTGCTAGCTGAAAGTAGGCGGGTTGGTTTTTGCAGCGGCCAGTGATGATCACTTCAGTGCCTTTGGGCTTGCGCAGCAGGGTTTGAATAATGGGCTCTTCGGGCAGCAGTTCTAAATCGACAGTGGGGTTGAGTTCGTCAAGGATGACGGTTTTGTAAAGGCCGGATGCGATCGCTGTGCTCGCTATCTCCCAGCCACGTTCGGCTTCGATGTAGTCAATCGGCTGCTGTTGACCACGCCACACAATGGCATCTCGCCCACAGCGCTGATGGTCTACTAGGTGTGGATAGCTTTTACGCAAAGCTGCGATCGCTGCATCTTCGGTATAGCCTTGACCGCCCTTTAGCCACTGGATCACCATGACTCGGTGCGACTGGTCCTGGCTAATGCCTCGCCCAATCGCTTGCAATCCCTTGCCAAGGGCACTGGTCGATTTGCCCTTGCCATCACCTGTGTAAATCTCAATGCCTTCGATACCTATATCTGCCGCCGTCTGGTGAATTTGAGGCTTCATTTCTGAATGCAAATCAGCAATTTCTACCAGCTGGGGGGGGGCGCCTCTTCCGGTAGCAATGATTTCTAGGTGATCAGGCTTGTTTTTAATCGACTTAACGACGTCATCAATAGACAGCAAATCGAGATCTAAAACAGGGTTGATTTCATCGAGAACGACAACGGAATATAGGCCAGACGCGATCGCACCTTTAGCGACGTCCCAGCCTCGCTGTGCCTCTTGACGGTCGAATTTAGTAATGTCCCCTGGCCCAAAGAACTCTGCTCTGCCTGTGCGCACCTGATCGATGAGGTGAGGAAAGCCTCGCTGCAATGCTTCAATGGCCGCGTCCTCATCGTAGGTACGACCGGGCCCCTTTAAAAACCTCAGCAGCAGCACCCGGCTCTCCATAAACTGATGAATGCCTAGCCCAATCGAGCGTAGAACAACCCCTAAGGCTACCTGAGACTTGCCTTTGCCTTCCCCGTCGTATACGTGGATTTGGCCTGTGAGCCTTTCAGAGTTGACTTGAGCGGTGCGAATACCAATGGCTTTGGGCATAGAACGTGACGTAAAACTGAGCGCTGATTAACAGGATAAAGCGTTTTTTGCGAATCTATTTTTTGTGGGTCTATTCTTTGTTGGCATGGATTCTTTGTAGACAGAGTCTTTGCAGACAAAGATTCTATTTCGACACCGTTGAGATTTGACACCGTTGAGATTTGACATAATTGGGATTTAACACAATTGGGCGCATCCACCTAGCCCAAACGCACCGTCAGACGATACCCTATGCCATATATATCTAAAAGTTGATTCGATTCGTTGAGTCTCTTTACTCCCTCTTTTGCGTAAGCCTCTGTGTAATCCATGGAATACGAGTCCATATTGCCACTGCGAATGATTGCGTTTCAGGTGCTGTTTTGGATGGTAGCTGTGGCCATTGAAGCTGGTATTTTACGTCAACGGCTACGACTAGGGTTTCAAACGAGTGTGCAGTATGCCGGGGTGACTAACCTGGCGGCGATAGTCTGTGGCTGGATAGCGTTTTTAGTGATAGAGCCTTTGATGACGCTCACCATTAAGACTCAGATTATCAACTACATATTGTTCAATCGAATTTTGATGAACGGCTGGACGACGCAGACGGGTGCGATTTTGTTAGCGATCGCCCTGCTGGCTTTTTTTGGAACGTTCTTTATCAAAGCGAAGGGCATAGAACTGTTTTTACGCTCAGACAATGCCTGGAAGCCTGTAGCCAAGAAGCCCCAGAAGCTGTTACGAGATGAACGATACGCCAGAGCACGGGGGGCGGGTGTTGAAGTGTCTCAGTCCAATGCTAGATTTACCGATACGATGATTCAGGCTAACGCCGCTAGTTTCAGTGCTGTTTTGGGGCTAATGGTGCTGCGAGCCTTGATAGATGGGTGGAATGCGTAGTGGAAGATATTATTCAAGATCTGCAAAAGCAAGCGCGATCGATTCTGGTGCCCACTGGCTACTTTACGCCACAAACGCTGCTGCTGCTAAGTATTTTTTCTTTGTTCATTGCAGCGGCACTAGAGTACACCGAAGGCCCCGAATTCGCTGCTATCCGAGTGCTCACGACGATGAGCTGGATATTCTTTACCGTAGCGGTATGGTGGGCCCTCAGCCAAGCCAAAGATCTGACTATATACGGCTTTAAAGTCTATCCATGGATTGTGGGTATTGTTTTATGCTGCTTTCTATTCCGCCCGTGGCGTAGCGAGGATCGCCTGCGCTGGGCTGTTTCTACCTGGCCGTTGATTTCTACTGGAGTCATGGCGCTCCCGATGTTCATCAGTTGGGATCTCAAGCTGAAACAGCTCAAAAACAAGGCCAAGAAGATGCTGATCACAACGACCTTGGTAAATTTACTGCTCAGCAGCTGGATTGTTTTTCATTTCAGGGTTCAAGACTGGGTGTTGAGCTACCCCAGTTTGCTCGTTCGAGGGACCAGCGATAGCGCTTTTATCTATGACTTTGTTGTTGATAGAGAACAGCCCTCTCAGGGTGTAGAGCTGTTAGATCGTATGACTGATGAGATTGCGTCACAGCTGACAGGTCAGCCCTGGTATCAGGCAGAACGCTGGCTATATACCCGCCAGCCCAGGCTAGAAGCTATTTACCAAGATGCTCTAAATGCGTTAGAGTCGCCCGATGAAAGCCTGTTCTGGCGACTGAATGTTGCAGAACCCAGGCAGGTTGATGAAGCCTACTGGTTAGATCTAAGGGCTGATTGGGCTGGGCCTGTTGCTCGAAATGGAGAATTTTACCTGGAGAAGAGCTGTAAGATTTTTCCTGTGAATCAGCCTAGAGCGGTTGCCAGACAGGACGACGAACCTCAGCCTATGACTCAGATCGCGCAGGTTAACTGTGGAGAAGATTCGCCGACGGAACAGTTTGTTACTCCGCCTGTTTAGGATTGTAGACGCGGTGCTACTTTTGACCTTGCGTTACTAGCAGGTGGCGATCGCAGTTAAAGTCACTGGCCAAATATGACCCATTCGAACCGTGTTATTGCGGTTCTCATCATTGCTGGATTCCCTGTATTTTGCGGACATCATTACAGGAATTCTTGATTCAATGGATTTGGCAACGACCCTCTCGTCATCCTGGGGCAGAATTTGGACGATCGCCCGCAATGTTTTTTTAGAAGTAATTCGCGATCGCATTCTCTACGTCGTCGGTGTCTTTGGCATCATCATGGTACTGGCGATTACCCTCTTGCCTGAAGTGGCTGCTGGTACAGAAGACAAGCTGATTTTAGATACGGCTTTAGCGGCAATCAACATTCTCTCTCTATTTGTAGTGGTGTTTATTGGCACTGGGCTGATCAACAAAGAGATTGAGAAAAAGACCGTGCTGGTGCTCATTGCTAAGCCGGTAAGTCGAACTGAGTTTATCCTGGGCAAACACCTTGGCCTTAGCCTGGTGATGGCTGTGTTGATTGCTGCTTTGACCGCAATGATGCTGGGGTTACTGTCCCTAGCGGATGTGCCTTATCAGCTAGGGCTGATGTTGCTGGCTACCTTCTTTATGTTTTTAGAGATGGTGCTACTGATTGCGGCGGCCATGATGTTTGGGGTCGTTACTAGCACCGTATTGGCGACGCTGATGACCCTGGCAATTTTTGCGGTAGGCCATGAAACTCGCAACATTTTGGCACTCGATAAAATTGCAGAAAGTGAGAATTTTCGTCGGGTGGCAGAAGGACTGTTTTTGGTGCTGCCGGATCTAGAGCGTTTGAACTTGAAGAACGAAATTGCGCACGGCTTTGTCGCGCCGCCTAGCGGCGGCGGTTTGCTAGAGAATGCAACCTATGGCCTGATTTACACCGCACTGCTGTTAACGGTAACAGTGAGTGTGTTCGAACGTCGACAGTTTTAGACTCAGAAGCGTTAGAGTGAAGTCTGAGGTTTTGTAACGTTTCTTCGCTCAACATGTCTGACAAATTAACCCAGCTGCAAGCTATTTTCCGTGAGATGGATCGTGCGCTCATTGCCTACTCAGGGGGTATTGATAGCACGCTGGTGGCGAAAGTGGCTTGGGATGTGTTGGGCGATCGCGCGCTTGCGGTGACTGCTAATTCTCCGTCTTTGATGCCAGAAGACTTTGAGGATGCCAAAACTCAGGCTGCGCAAATGGGAATTGCGCACAAGGTGGTGGAAACGCATGAAATGGAGAATGAGCAGTATACGTCTAACCCGGTGAATCGCTGCTATTTTTGCAAGAGTGAGCTGCACGACACGCTGCGCCCGCTAGCGAACAAGCTGGGTTATGAGTATGTTGTTGACGGGCTAAATGCAGACGATTTGCTAGATTACAGACCAGGCATTCAGGCGGCTAAGGAAAGAGGAGTGCGATCGCCCTTAGCAGAAGTCGGTATCACCAAGCTAGAAGTGCGCGAACTCTCCAAGCAGCTGGGCCTTCCCTGGTGGGACAAACCTTCTCAGCCCTGCCTGAGCTCTCGCTTTCCGTATGGTGAACTAATCACCACAGAAAAGCTGCACCGTGTGGGAAGGGCCGAACGCTACATGAGAGACTTGGGCTATCGGAACTTGCGCGTGCGCTCGGATGGAGAAACTGCGCGAATTGAGCTGATGCCAGATCAGATTTCCGCGTTTGTTACTGAGGTTGACTTGTCTGCTTTGGTCGAAGCGTTCCAGGGATTTGGCTTTACCTATGTAACTTTGGATTTGGAAGGCTATAAGAGCGGTAAGCTCAATCGAGTGCTGAGTAAAGCGAGGGCATAGATGACGATAGGCTACTGATTACAGTAGGTTGACTGGATAACGACGAACTTTTTTGTCTACTGTCGCAAGCGTTAAATCATGCTGAAGTGCCTGTGCAATAATGATTCGATCGAAAGGGTCTCGATGCTGTCTGGGTAGCTCAGCTAGTTGTTTAATACTACCTTCGTCAATAATGAGACTATCGATCTGATGTCGTTTGCGCTGAGTAGGAATGTATATTTCAGCTTTGTCAGGTAGTGGAAGCTTACCGAGCTGGTACTTGATAGTAATTTCCCAAACAGAGGCAACGCTTAGGTAGACTTCATTTTGTTGATCTCGAAGGTTTTGCTTAAATTCGTTTGAAAGGCTTTTGTCTTTGCTGATGAACCAGAGAAAAATATGCGTATCTAGGAGAATTTTCATTGACCTTCAAACGCATTCAAGATGTCTTCTGGGAGAGGACTATCAAAATCTGTTGGGACTGTAAATTCACCTTCGCATAGGCCAAACGGACGTAGTTTATGTGTTGGTTGCGAGATAGGTCGTAGTTCTGCGATGGGTTTATCTGCTTGCACGATGATGAATGCTATGCCTGACTCAACTTGACGAAGATATTTAATTGGATCATTTTGAATTTCATCAATTGTGACACTTAGCATGCTGAGCTCTTGTTTAAAAGATTTATGGACACGTCCTCATTTTAACGAACGTGATAATTTTACAGAATACGTATGGACAGAATACGTATGGCCCAATCTACAGCTCTCCTAAGTACTTTGTGCAGACCTGGCGGAAGTCGTCGCCGCGGACTTCAAAGTTGGCGTATTGGTCAAAGCTGGCGCAAGCAGGAGAGAGTAGCACTGTTTTGATGTCTTGTGCTTTGCTGATGTCTGCGCTTCTGGCGACCGCGCGATCAATGGTTTGAACAATCTCGTAGCTATCGTAGCCAGATGCTTGAAGTCGCTCTGCAAAAGGTTCTGCTGCGTCGCCGACTAGAAGAACAACAGCCGCTTTTTCTTTTATTTGAGCAATCCAGGCGGTATCGTCGCCGTCTTTAGGGGCACCGCCTGCAATTAGGACAGCTGGGCTATCTATAGAACGCAAGCCAACTTCTGCCGCGTCGTAGTTGGTGGCTTTGCTGTCGTTGATGAAGTCTACGCCGCGCCAGGTGCAGATGTGTTCTAGTCGGTGAGAGACGCCGGGAAAGCTGGCAATGCCTTGGGCGATCGCATCTTTTTCTATCCCGGCTAGTCTTGCGGCAGCGACTGCCAACAGCATATTTTGCTGATTGTGTTCGCCCACCATTCTCAGTGCTTTAGCTTCTACAATCTGTTCACCTTTATTGATCACCCAGCCGTCTTCGATATAGGTATCAGGCTGGATTGGACGAATGGCCGATTGTCCCTTCACACTGGTCCAGTGATGGCGAGGTGAACGGTGGTCATCTGAGCGGCTGCGTAGCGTTGGATCGTCGCCGTTGATGATGACAGACTGCGATCGCGCCAGTAAAGAGGCTTTGATGTTGTAATAGTTTTCGACGGTTTTATGACGGCTCAGGTGGTCGGGGGTGAAGGTTGTCCACAGTCCGATGGTGGGGGCAAGCGATGCTGCGGCTTCAATCTGATAGCTGCTGAGTTCGGCAATGACCCAGTCGGGGGCATCTGTTAGTGCGAGCTCACAGGCGGCGTAGCCAATGTTGCCGCAGGCGGGTGCGTTGAGTCCGGCAGCTTTGAAGATAGCCGCGACAAGAGCCGTCGTGGTGGTTTTGCCGTTGGTGCCCGTGATGCCTAGCCAGGGCAAATGTCTGAGTGTTCGCCAGGCGAGCTCCATTTCACCAATCGTTTCGATGCCGAGCTCGCGGGCGGTCATGAGGGCAGGCGCATCCCACGGGACGCCGGGGCTCACAACCAGAAGCTCTAGGCCCTCGTCTTTGGCAACTTGAGCATCGAAAGCATAGTTTAGCTTGACAGTGATGCCTTCGCCAGTGAGCCGAGTTGCGTCGGACTGATGACGCTGCGCCGCGCCGCGATCGCTCAAGGTAACGGTATAGCCTTGCTGCATAAGGACACGGGCGGCGGCAATACCAGAACGGCCAAGGCCAATGACATGGGCTGTTTTCATGGGAGTATCGTTAGCGCGAAATGCTAAGCCGAGATTGTATCAGGAATTTGCAGATTAGGACTTTGTAATCTTGAGCGATCAGCGAGGCAGATAGCATTCGCCTAATAATCTGGTTCACACTGAACCAGGTCAATCAGCTCTTCACGATTTCGCTGAAATCTGCCAGAACCCTGGCATGGTTTCGTAATAATCCCAGCAGGTTCAATCGATTTTTTCGGATGGCGTCATCTTCTGCCATGACCATAACGCTGTCGTCACCATCGAAGAAGTTGGCGACGGTGGGGGCTGCTTTTTCTAGCCCGGCAATCAGTTTGCTGTAGTCGCGTTCGGCCTGCGCGGCCTGTGTCTGCGGCAAGAGGGTTTGTAGGCTGTCGTAAAAGGCTTGTTCTGTGGGCTGCTCGAATAGTGCTGGATTGACGATGCCAGTGGGATCGAGGACGTCGGTGGAGAGGTCTCCTTTGACGGCGAGCTTGGCGGCGCGGTTGACGGTTTCGTAGATTTTGGCTAGGCGGCCATCTTGACGGATGGACTGGAGGAAGTTGGCGCGATCGCGTACGTCTAGCAAATCTGTCAGTGCTCTTGCCTGATAGTCCGCATCCTGTCCAAATACTGCATTCACCAGGTCGTAATCGATTCCCTGACCATCTTGCAGCAGGGTTCTGACCCGCTGAGAAAAGAAGTCGGTGAGCTGGGTGCTGAGCACTTCGGTTTTGGTCTTCGAGTGACTGTCTGCGAAATCTTGGATAACTTGGTTAAGCACCGCGCGCAAGTTAAGCGGTAGACTCGCTTCCCACACGATGTTGACAATGGCATTGGCTGCCCGGCGCAGTGCAAAAGGATCGCTAGAGCCTTTGGGCAGCTTGCCGATGCTGAAAATGCTCACCAGTGTATCGAGTCGGTCTGCAATCCCGACAACCTGACCGGTAATTGTTTTTGGCAGGCTGTCACCAGCGCCTTTGGGCAAGTAGTGCTCGTAAATCGCATCGGCGACGGCCTGAGGTTCACCGCTGTTTTCGGCGTATTTTTGACCGATGTAACCTTGTAGCTCTGGAAACTCACCGACCATTTGCGTCACCAGATCGGCTTTACAAAGCTCAGCGCCTCGGGTTGCCTGTTCCCTGTCTTCGGCACTCAAGCCCAAATGATCGCTCAGGAAAGCGGTAATTTTCTCTACGCGGCTGACTTTTTCTCGCACGGAGCCCAGCGACGCTTCGAAAGTCACCTTTTCTAGATCGGGCAGATAGCTGGCCAGCGGCTGTTTCTGGTCAGCAGCAAAGAAGAACTTGCCGTCGGCAAGGCGGGCGCGGATGACCCGTTCATTGCCCTGGGTAATCAGCGCGGACTTGGCGGGGTCACCGTTGGAGACGGTGATGAAGTGAGGTAGTAGGTCCTCTGAGTCGGCGGCAGGGCGGACCGGAAAGTAGCGCTGATGGCTCTCCATTTCGGTGATGGTGACCTGGGCAGGCAGCTCTAAAAATTCATCGTCAAATTTGCCGATGAGGGTGGTAGGCCACTCTACTAAATCGACGACTTCGGCCAGCAAGCCATCATCTACGACGGCGTGCCCGTTGACTGAGCTGGCCACCGCAGCGACCTGAGACAATATAGTGGTTTTGCGCTCGGCTGGGTCAGCCATAACGTAGGCCTTTTTGAGGGCGCCTACATAGTCTGTGGCGGTGTTGAGGGTGACGTTTTTGGGATGAAGGACGCGGTGACCGGTGGTGGTGCGATCGCTCACACACACTTCAGAGCCATTCTCCATCGTGACTGGTAGCAGCTCATCGTCTAATAGTGTTACCAGCCAGCGAATCGGACGCGGAAAGCGCAGGTCCCCATCGCCCCATCGCATAAAGCGGTTACCTTCTAACCCGAGGATCCAATTTGGCACCATCTCTTGAAGCAGCTCAGCGGTAGCGCGCCCAGCAATCTTTTGCTGCACAAAGATGAACTCACCTTTGTCTGTGTCTCTGACTTCCAAATCTTCTACGCTAACGCCTTTAGAGGCTGCGAATCCGATAGCGGCTTTGGTCGGTTTGCCACCTTTAAAGGCGGCTTTTGCCGGCGGCCCTTTTGCTTCTTCTTCGCGGTCTGGCTGTTGCGCTGGCAAGCCTTTGATCATCAATGCCAGGCGGCGAGGCGTGCCATAAAATTCCAGACCGTCATTCTTTAAAAACTGCTCTTCTAGCTCAGCGGGAACTTTGCGTTTCCACTGTGTTAGGGCCTCGCTGACAAAGCTGGCGGGAAGTTCTTCGGTGCCGACTTCTAATAGAAAGGTTGCCATGAGCGTAGGAGGAATTAGGGCTAGAAAAACCTCTACATTATTACAGACCGCTGGCAAGCTGGATGATGCTTTAAACTATGGGCTAGACCTTTTTTGATCTTCTTGTCACCTAATTTGCCTATGGCTGTTTACGTCGTTTTGTTTAATGCTCGTACAGAAAATGAGGGCATTCACTCGCTGCAAATGGAGGGGCGGCAGCTGGTGCTGATGTTTGAAGTGGAAGACGATGCAACCCGCTTTTCTGTCATGCTGGAGGCGCAAGACTTTCCGCCCGCATCGGTAGAAGCGTTTGACCGAGAAGAAATTGAAGAGTTTTGTGAGAGTGCGGGTTACGAAGCTGTGATGGTGGAAGACGGTACGCTGTTGATGCCGCCAGAGAAGATGGTTGAGGAAACAACCTGGGATCCGGACGCGGACCCGATGGATATTGCTAGAGCAAAGCTGGAAGCTGCTGCTGGAGAAGGCCAAAAAGAGATTTCAAAGGGCAGCGTGCAGGATGCCTCTTCTGATGAGATGGATCGGATCAGAGCGCAGCTGGAGAAGCTGCTGTAACGCTATCGGTCTGATAGCTGGAGCGTAATTTCACTGCCCGTTTCAACGTTTAAGGCATTGGGGGCCACGCGCATGAGTGCCGCGGCCTGCGCACCAAATTCTCTCCCCTCTTCCGTGCGGCAGTGCAGGTAGGATTCTCTCATTTCCAAGCTAGTATCTTGGACGATGACCATTGGAACACATTCAGCGGCTGGATTGCCGTTGACAAGCAAAATTAATAAGAAATCTAGCGGTACGGTGAGTAAATCGACTGGGACCATAGCTTTTTTAGCGGCTTTTATTGGAGCGGCTTTTTTGAATTCTCTAGGTTGGATTTTCTAGTAGTCTTTGTATACCCTACTGCTGCCAATTTACGCGCGACAAAAAAGGAGCAACATGAAAGATCGTGGCCACCTGCTGACTGAGCAAAATAATCCGAATAGCCAGAATTTAGACGAGCTATCCACGCTAGAGATGGTGGATGTTTTTAACCGAGAAGATCAAAAGACAGTAGGTGCCATAGCGCAAGCTAGAACTCATCTTGCTCAGGCAATTAATCTTGCCGCTGCATCTCTACGAGAAGGTGGCAGGCTCTTTTACGTGGGTGCAGGGACCAGCGGTCGGCTAGGCGTGCTTGATGCCGCCGAATGTCCGCCCACTTTTTGTACGCCTCCAGAACTGGTGCAGGGCATTATTGCCGGTGGTGCGGCAGCTTTATTACGCAGCTCTGAAGCGCTAGAAGATGAAGAAGAGTCAGGGGCTAAAGCGATTATTGACCATCGGGTAACGAAGCGCGATGTGGTAGTAGGCATCACGGCTGGTGGAACAACACCCTATGTTCACGGGTCGCTACAGGCCGCTAGGCAGTGCGGTGCGAGTACGATTTTTATTGCCTGCGTGCCAGCTGAGCAAGTGCCGGTTGAAGCGGATGTGGATATTCGCCTGATTGTGGGGCCAGAGGTATTAGCCGGATCAACGCGGCTGAAGGCGGGTACGGTGACGAAGCTGGCGCTGAATATTCTTTCGACCGGGGTAATGGTGAAGCTGGGGAAGGTGTATGGCAACCGGATGGTCGATGTGGCGGTGACCAACAGTAAGCTGCGTGACCGAGCAATCAGAATTTTGTGTGACCTGACCGAGCTGGACCGTGAAGCGGCAGGTGATTTGTTGGACAAGAGCGATTTGCAGGTAAAGGTGGCTTTGGTGATGCACTTATCTGGTGTGGCAAAGGCGCAGGCAGAGAAATCTTTGGCCGCAGCTGACGGGAACTTGCGGACGGCTCTGGGGATGTAGCTGGGAATGTATGGCAAACGTCCTAATGCATCAGGACATTTGCCATACATTCCCAATAAGTGAAACCGTGCTGAGCGGTGTGATTAACCAAGCTGGCTTGAAGATGTTTCCCACGATGGGTGGTCTCAATTTGTCTCCAAGTGCTGTTGCGTTATTTGACTGGCTAAAGTTTTGAAGATAGCGATGTAAATTTACTCGGCTGTTTTACTCACTTTCTATCCGAAACCGTTCAACGGTTTCGGATAGTTCTTGCGCTGCTGTTGCCGTCATCTGTAGTGCTTTATCAGTTTGCTGAGAAACTTTCAGGGTCTGCTGAGAAGTGGTCGCTGTTTGCTGAGCGAACTCAATCATTGCATGAGAGGTGACTGTCGGTGCGATCGCACTTTCTGAAATCCTACTCACTAGCCCATCTATTTCACGTGCAAACCTCAGCGCCTCATCAACGCTATTTTTTGCAGTAGTCAGCTCTATTTCACCGTCTGCCGCCTGAGCAGTACATAGTTCCATCGTACTCACCACTTCTTTTAGCTCGCTCTGAATACCCTTAACAATCCGCTCAATTTCGCGAGTCGCCTTGATAGATTGGTCTGTGAGCTGACCGATTTCACTGGCAACCACTGAAAAGCCTTCGTCCTGACCTTTTCGCTTTTCAATACTGCCATTGATCGCCGCTAAATTTGTCTTCAAAGCAGTCTCATTTAACAGCGAAATGACCTGATGAATCTGTTGCGAAGCGCTACTCAATTGCTTGGTTTTATCGGTTGCCTCTGTCAGAGCCATATTCAGTCCCGCTATGCTGTTAGCGGCTTGCTCCATTTCTTGAGCGCTTCTCTGTGTGAGTGAGGACGTGTCTTTTGCGGTTTGCTGCGCTTGTTGAGTGCCTGTGACGATGGTTTCGAGAGCGCTCGACATGATTTCGGCTTCTGCCAGCATATGCTCTGTGTGCTCGATTTGAGCTAGAGAGCGGGTCGCCATGTCTCGAAGCTGTGTGTGGTTTGAGCTGAGGCTGGCATTGATTTGCGCCGTTGTTTGTCTAGCTTGAATGACAACCATACGCAGGTTTTCAAAGGTAGAGATAAACAGCCGTGCGAGGCTGCCCAGATCGCCGTCTGCCATTGTCGGCCGCACGGTTAAATCTCCGCTGGTTACGCTGGCGACCGATCGAATCAGACGATCCATCTCCCGCTGTAAGCTCTCTCGCTGCTGCTGCTGTTGCTCTACAAGGGTTGCCTGTACCTGAAATAGGCCCTGCCTTTTGGCCGTATCTTGGATGAATTCTAGCTGGTACTCTAGCTGTTCGGCCATGACGTTGATGTTGGAGTTGAGCACTGCTAACTCGTCTTTACCGCGAACCCTAAGCCGGGTGTTGAACCGTCCTTGCCCCAGTTTTTCTACCGCTTTGCTCGCTTCGATAATGGGCTGTGTGGCTCGGTTGGCCAGATAGGCGGCCAGGATGCTGACTAGCATGGCTGTGAGTGTGGTGCCCCCTAAGAGCGTGAGTACGAGCGATCGCTGCGCTGCAAAGACTTCAGAAGTGGGTTGATAAACCAGTACGCCTAAGTCGTTATCAAGCTCTCTGGTGTTTTGTACGGGCGTGTAGGTAATTAAATACTTTTGGTTGTCTCTGGTGGATCTTGCGGTGAATGTAGCTGCCGTGTCGCGCTCTCGCAACTTGACATACTCAGGAAACATCCTGCCGATTTCTGTGTTGATATCTGCCTGTTCATTAGAAATAAGCACTCTGTTGCGGCGTTCATCAATGACGTCAAATCGAGGCGCGTTATCTTCGCTGTCTGTACCCTGACGCAGTTTATCGATCCGCTGGTTAACGATGGCTGACAGGTTATTGATCTCTGTATCATTTAAGATTCTTTCAGAGAGTGAGCCGCCAGATAGCTCATCTGTGTCTGCTGAGTTCTGGTCAGTATCTTGGCGGGTGCTACCGAAGTCTTGCAGTTGAAGTGCGATCGCATTAGTAAACTGCCGCTGCTGTTCTGTTGCTTCTTTGGACAGCTGCTTGCTGGTAATTAAAGTCGAGATACCTCCGATGGTCAGCACAGGTACGATGCCCAGCGCGACTGCTAGCAGCGTTGCTTTGTTCTTTAGCGTCCACCAGTTTAAGCGGCCAATCGGACTTTTGCGCGGCTGCGTAATGCTCACATCGTCTACTGGTTCTGCTTCTTGCATAAAGGCCTCACTCGGAGAGACGGCTTCCCACTCATCATGCGGATCAAATTCTATGCTACCGCTTAGTTCAAGCGCTGACTCGTTTGCAAGATCGTTGTCTAAATAAGTCTTAGAGTAATCAGCAGCGTAGCTTTCTAAATTGTCTTGTATGGCAGTGTCGGGCTCTTGGTAAGCAAGGTTCTCGGAAAGCTTTGTTGTACTTTCAGATACGTGGACGGAAGCATTATCTTTGGTAGACATAGCAAGTGTTTATAAATAAGAACGGTGTTGTTTTTAATAAGTGGATCGATTTGGCTGTCGAATCAGTGTGGTTGGACGATGTAGTCAAGAACTGGATAGTCAAGAACTGGGTGGTTAAGAACTGAGTAGTCAAGGTCCTGTTTTTGCAAGCGGCTCGCTGAGTAGCGCTGCCTCGTACTTCTCTAGCTCAGGTGCTGCGGCTAGTTCGCCTTGAGCCACTAAAAATTCTGCCGAGTTTTTGAGCACTTGACTTAGCGCGCCGGGTGTTTCAGGGGTGCCTAGATATTTCTCAGTGCGCTGATCCGCTGCGCGCAGCCATACCAGCTCGTTCATGACCTGTAAGCTTTCTTCGGGTGAAAGTGCCAGGGCCTTAGACATTGCCTCGGCGGCGGCCGTCGGTTGCTCCTGGTAGAGCTGTACCGCTGTGTCGAGCGCTGCTACGTAGCGCTGCAAGAAGTCTGGATAGCGAGTCGCAAATTCTGTACTGACGACGCCCAAAGCAGCAGTGATAGCACCATTCTCGGCCAGTTCTCGGGCGCTGACTAGAATATTGCCCCCTTCATCGAGCATTCTAGATAGCGTTGGCTGCCAGACAAAGCCGCCGTCTATTTCACCGAACTGCCAGGCGGTTAGTAGGTCCTGCGGCTGCATGTCTAAGATTTGCACCTCGTCAGGATTTACGCCGTCTTGTTCTAAGGCTGCGAGCAAGCTGAAGTGGGTCGTTGAGCCGAAGGGGACGGCGATGATTTTGTCGGCTAAGTCAGCAGTTGTTTCAATGTTAGAGACCTCGGAGACTGCTAGTGCTTCGTTATCTCCCAAGATATTCATGATGAAATAAACCTGGTAGGGCAAGCTGTCTGCGATGCCAATGGAGACAGGGACAGAGCCGACAAGACCTGCGTCGATGTTGCTAGCTGCGATCGCATCATTAACGTCTCGCCCCGAATCGTATGCCTGCCACCGAATCGAAACCTGCGGGAAGGCTTCTTCCATTAGCCCTAGCTCTTTCACCAGCGTTTCGGGCCCTGCCGTTAGCTGGTAGCCGATTCGAAATTCATCCGGTAGTGCGCCGCTATCGGCGTTGCCAGACGGATTCCCACTGCAAGAAGAAAAAGAGATCAGCAATACCATGCTCATCAGCCCCAGCAGGAGGTTTAGCCGTCGCCTAAATAGCTGTTTGAATATAGGCATAGCCATGTACAAAATACTTCCTTTTAATATGGGTTTGACGAAACCAGTCTGACGAAACCAGTTTGATGAAACCGGTTTAGATAAATGGGTTTGGAGAATGTGGGGCTTAAAAAGTCGGCTCAGATATTGGCCTTATATACGGTGTGTTGGTGATCACAGGCGCTAGCGAGTCGCAACAAATCCTGCTTCCTCAACGAGCGTTTGCCCCTCGGCGCTTAGTAAGATGTCGCTGTAGGCTTTGCCTGCTTCGATATCTGCCGACTCACCTTGCGCCGTGATGACAAATAGGCGACGAATCAGGGGATAGGTACCATTTTTGAAGGCGTCTTTGTTGATCTGGTTGCGCTGGTTAGGGCAATCAGCCGCTGATACCTGTGGTGAGTCGTAGGGCGCGACGTAGGGGCGGCCTTCTGCTGTGGCAATCGGTAGAGTTTTGACCGAGCATTGTGGTACGGCCAGGGGCGCAGATGCGTAGTAGATACTGCCTGGTGTGGATGCGATCGTTCTGAGGGCAGGGGTGGTTTCTGCTGCTATTTCTACACGCTCAGCTAACGGGCTGCCTTTTAGAATTCTTCGGATAAAAAAACTGGCCGTTCCAGAGGTTGATGGCGGCATTGAGTAAGGGCGAATTTCCAGATCTGGACCGCCGACTTCGCTCCAGTTGGTCACGTTTCCTAAAAAGATATCGCTGAGCTGTGCTAGGGTCAGCCCTTCTATATCCAAATCGGGATGCACGGTAATCGCAATACCATCAATGGCAACCGGCGTTTGCTGTAGTTCTATTCCAAGACGCTCGGCAGCTTTGTATTCTTCCGGCTTAATTGGACGAGAGGAATCGACGAATGCGACCTCTCTTGTAATCAGCAGGTCAATACCACGAGTGGAGTTTGGTCCTGTCACTGGGTTGAGGTACTGAAGCTGGAATTCCGAAGCTTCTGCCTGAATAAGTGACTCAATTGCCTGCCGAATTGGCACCATGGTGGCGCTACCACTGTAGGCATACTGACCATCGGGAATAGAGTCAATGGCGTCTAACGCGCCTGTTACAGGGCCTGATCTGGCTTCTCCTGCAATCCTCATGTCAGACGGAATAGACGGCTGTGATAGCCACATGATTAAGCCGAAGAAGCTGCCGCAGACTGCCAGTATCGACAACACTAGAATCAGGGGAAATAATCCCTTGTTATGTTCGTTCATAGAAATAGAGATATACCCAACGGTGGCTACAGATAGCGACAGTTCAATTCCGGTTGATGAGTCTGTAAAAAATCTCACATTGCACTTGGTATTGCGCATTTGATGTTGCAAAGGTGCAGCTGAGGCCTGTTATCAAAGCACACTCTTTCGTGTCTTATTTAAGGACAATCTAAGTAATTTCACTCTGATAGCGGTCAGGTTTAAAGGAAGACTATAGGGGAAGGTATTGTTTACCAATACCTGTCAATAGCCTGCTGATAACCTGTCGTAACTATGAAGGCCAGTTTATGGAGCCTTAAGTTTATGGAGCTCTATAAGCTAAGTGCAAAGCTTCATAAGCTAAGCGCAAAGCTTCTTTTTTACAGCAATTTGTATTGATTTCAGTGTGCTTGCGGATTGACTAAAATGCACCCATCGAGATTATAGGCCGTTTCCGTAACAGTACCCTTACAATACTGTTACAATACTGGTCCCCTTGAATTACAGAGCCCTTTATTAGACCTTTCTTAGTGTTAGTTTTGGTACCTGATACTTGTATATATGTTTAGCATCGTGACGAGAGAGTGACGATAACTTTTTAACCTGTATGCATAACTCGGTAATTGCCGTAACTCTATACATTTTTAGTACAGGCTTTATTCAACTAATCAGAAAGATTTGGTACTTCTTTCATTTATTTCTTGATACGGATTCTACGGTGTGTTCTGCAAGACAGTCAGTAGCTTAGTTAGCTTTGATAACTCTCATCATTTCATTGCCGCCGGGCTGTAGTTCGTAGTCAACTGTCTCTATTTTGCATTGATAGCCCAATCTTTCTAAATGACGAGTGACTGGCAAAATATGGGGCGATCGCCTTTGGTTTAGCGCCAGTAGAGGAAAGATTCTGGCCTCTGCGCTGACCCTTAACATCTCTTGAATGGCTGCAATATGGAAAGCTGTGTCGAACTGCTCAGAGTATAAAAAGAGAAAGTGAGAGCTGAGACTGAGCTCGTAGCTACTAGCGCTGTCGCTGAGCTGCGGCAACGTTCCAACTGTATAGCGGCCTGCTTTTTTACCCTGCGTATAGTCCGCGTAAAATCGTTCGGCGACTTCTATGCGGTGTGCTCGAAGCTCGCTCGGTGAGGCGTGATATTGCCAGACCCAGCTATCTCGCGTATTTTCGACCTGGGTAATAATGTCGTCGAGGACAGCGTAGAAGCGATCGCGTATCTCATCGGCTTCAAATACGTACAGCGGATCGCAAGATTGAATCTGATATCCCTTGGCGGTGCCTTCTGCATTAAAGCTTGCAGGTCCATCGGCTACGCTTAAGATAGATTTTTGTAGATCCGCTGCGCCGAGCGAAAACATGTGGATGTATTCGTCGAGCGATCGCCCAAACGGCACAACCTGATCTAGCTTCATCATGCTCAACTATTGGAGATAAATCTCCTTCAAATACAGCCAGCTAAGACTACAGCCAACAAGAGAAGAGCTGTTCATAGCGCTTCTACTACTTTATGCGGTCTCCTCTGCAATCTTCTCGGTTGCCGTGGCCGCCTCTATCGCCTTTTTAGTAGCAGCAGTTTTTGTGTTTGTCTTCGCTGCTGCTTTCTTGGCAGTTGTGGCCTTAGCCTTAGTCGCCTTTGTCCCCGTTGACTTAGCTGTCGAAGACTTAGCTGTCGAAGACTTAGCTGGTGCTTTCTTGGTGGTTGTTGCTTTTTTGACGCTACTCTTCTTTGTTGTTGTTTTCTTAGCCGTAGCCTTCTTGGCGGTTGTTGCTTTTTTCGTTGTCTTTTTGGCGGTTGTTTTCTTCTTGGCTGTCTTTTTCTTTTTAACTTCGCCGCCCTTTTCTTTGAGCAGCTCAACAGCTTCTTCTACGGTCACTTCTTCTGGCTTTTTGCCTTCTGGTACAGAGACATTCACCTTGCCGTGCTTAATGTAAGGCCCGTAGGGACCGTCATATACATTGATCGGCTCTTCATCGACAGGATGCTTGCCAATCTCATGAATGGGGGTCGCTGCCTTACGCCCACGGCTAGCCTTTGGCTGTGCCAGCATTTCTAGCGCCCGCTTCAGATCAATCGTGAGCACGTCGTCATCGCCCTTGATCGAGCGATAGTCATCTTTTCCGTCTTCTTTCCCTTTTGTGTGCACCACGTAGGGCCCGAATCGACCAAGGCTAGCTTTGATGTTGTTACCCGTTTCAGGATGTACCCCGAGCAGACGGGGAAGAGAGAGCAGCCCAACGGCCATCTCTTCGGTGACATCCTCTGCCTTAACGCCTTTTGGTAGAGAGGTTCGCTTGGGTTTTTTATTCTCTTCGGTGACATCGCCGAGCTGTACATAAGGGCCAAAGCGGCCAATTAGAATGTACATGGGCTCGCCCGTCTCAGGGTGCAGGCCGAGTTTCTCAGGCCCTTCTGTCTTCTGCTTGAGTAAAACTTCTACCTGTTCATCGTCTAGGTCAGCCGGGCTGACGCCGTTAGGAATCGAGGCGCGAACGGTTTCTTCATCTTTTTCTAGCTCAACATAGGCACCGTATTTACCAATGCGCACTTTGGCCGCCAGGTCGTCTAAATCGACCGTTCGCGCTTCGGTAGGATCAATGTTTCCCTGTCTTTCTTCTACCTGGTTTGCGAGACCGTCGTCCCCACCGTAGAACCCTTTCAAGTAGGGCAGCCATTCGGCGTTGCCCATCGAAATATCGTCAAGGGTTTGTTCCATTTTGGCCGTGAAATGGACATCGACCAGGTCGGGAAAGTTTTGTTCGAGAAGTTCTGTGACCGCGAAGGCGGTAAAGGTTGGCACTAGGCTATTGCCAATCAGCTCAGCGTACCGACGGGCAACAACAGTGCTGATAACTGTGGCATAAGTACTGGGGCGACCGATGCCTTCTTTTTCTAAGGTTTTGACCAGTGAGGCTTCTGTATAGCGAGCTGGCGGCTGGGTTTCATGGCCAACAGCGTCTAGCCCTGTGCAGTTTAGTGCGTCCCCAGCTTTTACGTCGGGAAGAACAACTTCCTGGTTTTCGATAGCTGCATCAGGGTTGTCAGAGCCTTCGACATAGGCCCGGAAAAATCCAGGGAAGTCGATGCGTTTGCCGGTTGCTTTGAACACCGCATCGTCCACTTCAATTTGCATGGTGATGTTGGTTTGCCTGGCTTCGGCCATTTGAGTGGCTACGGTGCGTTTCCAAATCAAGTCGTACAGCTTTAGCTCGCGCTCTTTAAGCGGCGTATCTCCGGGGGTGCGAAAGACTTCTCCAGAAGGTCGAATGGCTTCGTGAGCTTCTTGTGCACCTTTACTTTTGGTTGAGAACTGGCGAGGCTTAGTGCTTAGATAGTCTTTGCCGTACTTATTTTCGACGCAGCTGCGGGCCGCTGCGATCGCCTGCTTAGATAAGCTGGTTGAATCCGTACGCATGTAGGTGATAAAGCCTTTTTCGTACAGGCCCTGCGCGGTGCGCATAGTATCGCGAGCCGATAGCCCAAGCTTTCGGTTGGCCTCCTGTTGCAGGGTGGATGTGGTGAACGGCGGTGCTGGCTTGCGAGTGTTGGGCCGCTCGTCCAGGCTAGAAACCGTCCAAGTGCTGCTTTCAATCCGGGTCCGCAGCGCGGTGGCTTCTGCTTCATTGAGCAACAGAACGCTGCGACCTGCTTTTACCTGACCGGTAGATTCGTCAAAGTCGCTGCCGTTGGCAACGCGAGTGCCGCCAACGGAGACGAGTTTGGCGTCAAAAGGATTGCGCTGGCTATTCTTTTGGCTATCCTGTTGAGCCTTGATCAACGCTGCTTTAAGATCCCAGTAAGATCCTCTTCTAAACGCTCGTCTAGCCCGCTCTCTTTCAACTAACAGTCGGACAGAGACGGACTGCACGCGTCCGGCAGAGAGTCCAAAGGCAATCTTTTTCCACAGGAGCGGAGAGACTGTGTACCCAACCAAGCGGTCGAGAATGCGGCGCGTTTCTTGCGCATGAACTAGCTTGTCGTCAATAGTGCGGCAGTTAGAGAGCGCGTCTTGAATGGCTTCTTTGGTGATTTCGTGAAAGACCATGCGCTTAGTCGGCACCTTGGGCTTTAGCACCTGTAGCAAGTGCCAGCTAATACTTTCGCCTTCGCGGTCTTCGTCAGTTGCCAGAATCAGCTCATCCGCGCCTTTAAGTGCGTCTTTGAGCGTTTTGACGACCTTCTTTTTGTCGGAAGGGACAATGTAGAGCGGCTCGAAGTCTGCTTCGGTGTTGACGCCAATTTGAGCCCACTTTTCCTTTTTAACCTTAGCCGGGATTTCTTTGGCCGACTTGGGCAAATCGCGGACGTGACCCATTGAAGCCTCTACCTTGTAGCCCTTTGGCAAGTAGTTGCGAATGGTTTTGGCTTTGGTGGGTGACTCAACAATGACGAGCGTAGACATACGACCTGTGCGTTCTCAACTGGGGTGGATGGTGGGACAAAATGACGGATTAAACTGCGGGGCCTGACTGCGAGACCTGTGACTGTGAGACCTGTGACTGCAAGACTATGCGCAAGAAGACTGCCCGGGGGAAGCCGCTGGCAGGCGGACTATTGGCTCAAGCATTCCCAGTCGGCTACGAAGGAGGCCACATCAGGCGTCATAAATTGGGCTGTCCCTGTGACTTTGGCTGGCTTTTATCTATATATAGCGATAGATCAAAACGGTTCAATTCGTCTACCCTGATCTTCGGGCTTCGCTATGTTTTTACCAAGTTAATTTGGTAAGGGAAATTCTGGTCGATGTCGATTGAGAACGTTGACTTGAGAGAACACCCGACTTAAGACAATCCGTGAAAGGACCCTGAAAGGACCCTGAAAGGACCCATGAGACAAGCGCTTGTTTTTCTTTGTAGCGCTAATTGGCAGAATCTGTCTATTAATTTTTTCGGATATATGCAAATTCTATAGCGTTCGCCACTTCGCTGTTTACTACATTTCTCCAAAAAACTTCAATAGGAAGTGGGGTTATCGGAAGATACAAGGTAAGATTTCAAGTGGAAAACCTTACCTAGCCGATTTCTGGGCTGTACTCGATGGACTTTGCTGATATTGCCGCTCAGTTGAATGCGGGCATCATTTTGCCAGAAGGGATCGTGATCGTCACGATTATGGCAATTATTGTGACGGACATTATCGGCGGACGAGGTGCTACTAAATGGTTGCCCTACATGGCGATGGGCGGTTTGCTTGTGGCGGTTGGCGACCTGTTTCTTCAGTGGGGTGCGGCCAATCCGATTGCCTTCTTAGGCAGCTTTAACGGCGACGATCTCAGCATCGTGTTTAGAGGCATTATTGCGCTCTCGGCAGTGGTAACGGTCCCGATGTGCATTCGCTACATTGAGCGTTCGGGGACAGCATTAGCTGAGTTTCTGGCGATTTTACTCACAGCTACATTGGGCGGCATGTTCCTCTCTGGCGCTGATGAGCTAGTGACTGTTTTTGTGTCTCTAGAGACGCTAAGTATTTCGTCTTACCTGCTAACGGGATACATGAAGCGCGATCCCCGCTCTAATGAGGCAGCGCTAAAGTATTTGCTGATTGGTGCGGCGAGTGCGGCTATTTTCTTGTACGGGATGTCTTTGCTGTACGGGCTTTCTGGAGGGCAGACAAATTTGAATGCGATCGCCGACAGCCTTGCGCTCAACAATGAACAAGCGCCTATTGGTCTGATCATTGCTTTGGTTTTTGTTATTGCAGGTATTGCCTTCAAAGTTGCGGCAGTTCCATTTCACCAGTGGACCCCGGACGTGTATGAAGGATCGCCTACTCCGGTTGTAGCCTTCTTATCTGTGGGATCAAAAACGGCTGGTTTCGCGCTAGCGGTTCGCCTTTTGCTGACGGCCTTTCCGATGGTGGCCGAGCAGTGGCGATTTGTGTTTGCTGCCCTAGCCGTTTTGAGTATGGTGTTGGGCAATGTCGTTGCGCTCGCCCAAACCAGCATGAAACGTCTGTTGGCCTACTCTTCGATTGGTCAAGCTGGCATCATCATGATCGGCTTTATCATTGGCACCGATGCGGGCTACTCCAGCGTTATCTTTTATCTGTTTATTTACCTGTTTATGAACCTGGGTGCCTTTACCTGCGTCATCCTGTTCTCTTTGCGTACGGGTACCGATCAAATCAGCGAATACAGCGGACTTTACCAAAAGGACCCGCTGCTCACGCTCTGCTTAAGTATTTGCCTGCTATCGCTAGGTGGCATTCCCCCGCTGTCTGGCTTCTTCGGTAAAATCTACGTCTTTTGGGCGGGCTGGCAAGCAGGTGCATACACACTGGTGCTGGTCGGTCTTATTACCAGTGTGATCTCCATTTACTACTACATCAGGGTCGTAAAAATGATGGTGGTAAAAGAGCCTCAGGAAATGTCTGACTCTATTAAGGTCTATTCAGATAATGACTGGACGCTGCCAGGTATGCGGCCTTTGCAGGTGAGTTTGGTTGTCGCTGTAGTGGTCACTGCTCTGTCTGGCGTGTTGGCCAATCCGTTGCTGACCTTGGCAAACAGTTCCGTAGCACGTACGCCTTTACTGCAACGCTCTGTGTTGGCTCGAAGTGCTGAGCTGGCGACTGTGAATACGGAAGTCGCTCCAGAGATCGTTAATCGGTAAGCATTGCGTTTACTAGTCTTTGTTGAGCTAGCTTCGGTCGCTTGCTTGGACTGACTTTCTTAGGCCATCAGGGCGTATTCCATATCGTCTTGGTGGCTGCGCTGTTTGGCCAAAATATTTTTCACGTGCTTTTTCACGGTGTCTACGCTGATCCACAGTGCAGTAGAAATTTCTTTGTAGGCTGCGCCGCGAAGGCGCATTTGCCAAATTTCAGTCTCACGCTCAGTCAGGTCGTAAAGCGCCGCGTCAGAGAGTGCTTTATTCCGAATCGTCTGCTGACGATCTTCTAGCACAATCAGCAAACAGGGTCTGTCTGCAATTGTGATGTTCTGTACCCGAATGCGCACGGTGCCGACGTCTGGCAAGATGATGTCTGCATCAAGGCCGATTTTGTTAAAAGAAAGCACATCCTTTCGTTTCAGCGCGGCCTGACAGACCTGCCAAATTTCAGCGGGCAGCGTGCTTTTAGTACTACCTAGCAGGTTGCAGATCCGCTGAGCAGGGGCATTGCTTTGTTGAATGTGACCCGTTTGGCTCGCAATAATGAAGCCATCTTGTAGGTTGCCAAGAATGGCTTGAAATATACCGATAGGGCTGGCGGGTTGGGCCGCTTTTTCTTGGCCGATATTTTCTCTGACACTTGATTCTCTGACAATTGACTCTCTGACAATTGACTCTCTGACAATTGAGAGATGTGCTGCTGGAGGTTGGGCAGTTTTCATTTGAGAAATCCAGAAACAGGCTTAACAAATACCTGTCGGGCTATTTCCTATGAATTCTGCACGGCGATCTTCTGTGCTTTCTATCAGGGCGTGCCTTTGAGTCTACTTGAGAGGTTTCACCTTTCTCTTGAGATTTTGTATCAGGGCCAGTGTAGAACCGAGCCGCACCTACAGCATCTGTCGAGTTGCAAAGTCAAGGATGTATCCTTACTTTGCTGTATTCACTTTGCTATATGTCAGTTATTCCGCCAAACTTCTAGCAATGCACTTGCCCGCTGAGCACCTGCTTCATCTTCTTGCGTTTCATAAAGCCTTAGCGACTGCTGCAAGGTTTCAATGGCAGATGGACCATTACCCTGTCCCCAAAGCGCTAGTCCTAGATTGTATCGGACACCGGCGTCCTCTGGAAATGCTCTAACCAGCTGACGGTAGGCGAGGACCGCCCTTAGATACTGCTCTCTTTCTAGCAAGATTTCACCCAACGCCGCTTGGGCTGGTGCTAGGCCTGGGTTAGATTCTACGGCTTGCTCAAAGTGGTTGAGTGCGCTGTTGTTATCGCCTCGCTTACGAAAAATTTCGCCTAGCTGAAACTGCGCTTGAGCGTCGTTAGGGTTGAGGTCAACGGCTCTTTGTAGCGAGTTGAAGGCACGCGACTCGTTTCCCATTTCTAACCAGATTTTAGCTAGGCTTGCGTGCACGCTGCTGCGACTGCTGTCTAGTTCTAGCGCCTGTTGCAGGGGGCGAACTGCCGCGTCGTAATCGTTTTGTGCCAGGTACAGCATGCCGATCGCCTCATGGGCTTGGGCATTGTCGGGGGCAATGCTGACGGCACGTTCGTATGCATCTCTCGCTTCGTCATATCTTTCTAGACGCAAGAAGGAGCCGCCTAAGCCGACGAAGGCATTAGCTTCCTGGGGGGAGATATCTACCAGGTCTTCGTAAATGGTGGCGGCTTGTTCATAGCGCGCGCTCGCGAATAGGCTGTGGGCTAGACCGTAGTGAAAGGAGAGGTTGCGCGGATCGCGGTCTAACGCCTGGCGGTAGTATTCGACGGCGGCTTCGAAGTTGCCCTGCCTTACTTGTAAGAACGCAATACCAGAGTACAGGCGGGCGTTGTTGCGATCTATTTGGATGGCTTGCTGATAGAGAGCGATCGCACCTGAATAGTCCCCAGAATCAATTTTGCGTTGGGCATCTCCTAGCAGTCTAGAAAGCTCTTCAGTTTGAGCCGCTTGAGCAACGGTAGTAGGATTGCGCTGTGCGAGCAGCGTAGCGCCTGGTAGCTGAGTCTCGGTAGGTCCTATTGGGTCTGAGGAGTAGCGGTTGGCGACGGCGGGCTGGGCAGTCAGGACTGTAGCGCTGCCTATGAGCCCGGCTGCTAAGAAAACGGTGAATTTGTATGGGTAGCCCATGGGCCAACACCTCCTAGAAATGGAACCTAACTGCTGAGATGAGAGATTGCTTGCACGAGTGACAGAGATTGCTTGCGCGGGTGACAGAGATTGCTTGCGGGGGTAACTATGGCCCGCAGAGACTATTACACGCCAAGCAGTAATAATAGGAAAAGCACTGCTAAACGTATAGCAACTTGCACTTGGCTGACGCCACTACGAATGGCTACAACTCTTGTTTTGTAAACCTTCTTGTTCTATAAATCCCTTGGTTCTCATGCTGCGTGCTTAGAAAATTTGCTGTAGGCCTTGCCTGCTCGCAGAGCATACAGCCATTGATTATTGATTTGCTAGAACGACTGACAACTTATACTGCGCCGGATCTGACTCATGATTTTATCAACAACTGACACGCTTCAAGGTGAAAATATCCAGAGCTATCTGGGTATTGTCTCGGCTGAGGTTGTTTACGGCAGTAATGCCTTGCGAGACTTTTTTGCAGGAATTCGGGACGTTTTGGGGGGACGTACGGCTGCTTATGAGCGCGTGTTTGAAAAGGGGCAGCGGGATGCGCTTAAAGAGCTAGAGTCTAGAGCGAAGCGGCTGGGTGCAGATGCGGTGATAGGGATTCAGATGAAGACGGATACTATCAATATTGATGAGCATGGCGTCCTGATGCTCATTACGGCTACGGGCACTGCCGTAAAGTTTTAGCATTCTAAAATATATCTCACTGTCGGTGAAAGATGACAGAGAGATTGTTGGCTGGCATGGGGATAGTTTGGCTGTGTTGGAGGCTGTGCTTTTGAGCGATCGCACAGACTGCTTCGAGCTGGCGTATGCCCCACTCGGGATTGCGATCGCGTAGCATTCGATCAAAGGCTTCATTGCTAGGTGCCATCGGTACTTGCACTTGATCAAACGGCCCATACAGGTACAGCACACCGCCAGTCGGCAATATTCGCTCTGCGCCCGACATTAGATGCTCACACATTTCCCAGGGCGAGATATGAACCATGTTGATATTGACGATTGCTGTAATTGGCGTAGCCGTCGGCTGATTTGCTTCTACCGGCCAGGGTGTCTGGCTGACGTCCAGGGCTAGCGGTGGCTGCAAATTATCGCTGGGTAAAGCGGTCTGCCAGGCCTGTATACTGGCTCGACTAGTCGCTTCTCGTTCGGTGGGTATCCACCGCAAGTGCGGCAGCCTGGGGGCAAAAAATGTCGCATGTTCTCCGGTTCCGCTTGCAATTTCGAGAACGCTGCCCGCGGGCGGTAGAACCTGCTGCAAAACGGCCAGGATTGGCTGGCGGTTGCGTTCGGTGGCCGGAGCATACTGGCGAGCTTCTAACATTTAGACTCCAATCTAAAGGTTTGTTTGAAGGCCCAGATAAGGGCCCTTCTAAAACCTCTCTAAACCCCCCATCTAAACCCCCCATCTAAAAACCTAGAGTATTAGGTGAAGATCCGCTGAGCAGTGCCTGAGCCGTGCGGTAATACGTCGCCCAGTAATAGGTTTCAGGGCGGGCTCTCCACTCGTCTCTATCGACGTGTAGGGCCAAAATGGGCACGGTGATGCCCGAGCTTTCTACTACTACATTGACCGAGACGTTGGTTGTGAGCAGATCCTGGTCGAAGCTTCGTTGTGCGCCTGCCCTTGCCGCCATTTCAGCTCGGCGTAGTAGCGTGTCATAGCTTTCGCCGCCCTCTCTAGCGAGAAACAGGTCTAGCCGAGATGTATAGGCCTGAGAGGCTTGAGGTGCGATTAGTGCTTCGGTTAACCAGATGCCAGTGCCACCAATTAGCGCTGCCACACCCGCAGAAATCAGCGAGTGCTGCCAACCAGGCCGTGACCTTCTACGAGCACGAGTACGAGCATGAGGGGAATGCCATTGATGTGAGCCCTGAGGAAGTCTCTGAGCGCGGTTTTGGTAGCGAGTTGACCACATGCGATTAAATCAAAAAGTAAGTTTTAAGCGATTCGAGGTGATGGACTAAGACTAGTTGCTACGGCTTGGTTGCTAAGACTGGGTCATAAGGCTATGAATAGCGTTTACAGGCTACAGGTGCCAAGTGTTAAATCGAAGCGGGTCCTTGTTGAATGCTTGGCTATAAGTGCTTAGCTTCAGTGACGACGCTGGTTTTTTGCAACTGAGGCTTGCTGGTTTAGTCAGGCGACTGAGTAGGACTGATCTGGCTGGCTTTATCTAACAAGTTTCCCAGTTTAGAAGATCTGTCCACACTTTTTAAATTTAAAAACTCTGCTACATAAGCGCACGGGTGTGATAGTTTCTGGGGACAGATTAAAGAACAGCTGATCTGGCGGCAGCTGATTGGGCTACGTGGCTTTGGTTACGTAGCGTGCTCCTGTAGAAAATGCTACAGCACCTACTACAGTACCTAATTGGGTACACCCTAATTAGGCACAGCTAGCTCAGACACAGTTGACCAGCTCTCATAGCATAAATCGGATATTTCTTCATAGTATTGGAGAAGTAGACAGATTTATAAAATGGACGGCTGTCTTTGTCCGCGATCGCTTTTTGATTGCATCCCACGCTATAGCTCTGGAGACGCTTAATGGCTAACTACTGGGCCATCACCATCGGCATTAATCAATATCGGCATCTACAGCCCCTGATGCACGCTCAAAACGATGCACTGTTTATGCATCGCTTTTTCACTGAGACAGCGGGCATTCCGGCTGATAACTGTGTGCTACTGAGCGATCTGGCAACTTCTGTAGGTCATCAGGTGGTTTATCCAGACAAGCCTGCGCTATCGGAATGGGTGCAAACCATTACCCAGCGGGTTCAGTCAGACGACGTGCTGTGGTTTTTCTTTAGCGGTTATGGCGTGCAGCTAGAGGGCGCAGACTATCTAATGCCCATTGATGGCGATCCGGGGCAGGTGGCGCAGACGGGACTTGCGGCATCGGACTTGATTGATACGCTATCCCAGCTGCCGACTGAGAAAGCGCTGCTGGTGTTAGACATTAACCGTTCCCAGGGCTCTTTTTCTGGACAGGCGATTGGCCAACAGGTCATTGACTTAGCCGAAGATCGTCAGCTGCCGCTGCTGCTCTCTTGTCAGCCTGAGCAATATTCGCATGAGACGTTTGGCGTACGTCATGGACTGTTTACAGCCGCTTTGCTCGAAGCGCTACAGCAAAAATGCACTACTTTGAGTGAAATCAACGCCTATGTAAATAAGCGACTGCCAGAACTGTGTGAGCACCACTGGCGACCCATTCAAAATCCGGTGGGCTTAGTTTCAGCTGCTCAGGCGTCTACGGTTGTGATTCCAGAGAGCCGACTGGTGGCGGATGTTGCTTCTAGCCCTGTGTCAGCTGAAGCTGGTGCCGATAAAGGACTAATCGTTGCCGGCGCTGCTGGCCTCTCTGGTGTAGGTGCAAGCGCTGCTGCTGGTGCCGCGGCTATGGGCAGCGAGGCTGTTAATACTGAACCTACCGAAAAGTCTACGGTCTTGGCCGGCTCTACGGGCACGCTTCTCTCAACCACAGATCTGTCCAATAGCGAGCCATCCAATAGCGAGCCATTGGATTCTATCGCTAATCCTACCGCCAATAAATCTTTTACTAATGGCCGCTCCACAGCTCGCGGGCGTCGGAACAAATCTTCGTTGGACCCCAGCAGTGCTATTGTGCCAGCGGGCAAAAATGAGATTGTGTCTACGGGTGAATCCTCTGGGACTTCTGCGATTAGTGGCGCTCGCTTGCGCAACTGGGGACTAGCCGCCCTAGCAGTGCTGATGTTAGGTGTATTGCTAAAGCAGCCCTTTATGTTAACTGCGTGGCAAGGTTTGAGTGAGCGAATTACGGCTATCGGTGGACGCTCTGGTGAAGAAGAGGTTGAAGAGACCTCTCCTGAGACGACGCAGAGCGAGGGCGCTGTAACGCCAGCAGAAGAGACCGCGGAAGGTGGGGCGGAAGGGCCAGCTGCAGCGCCTGCTGAAGAGAGTCCGGATGAGCAAGCTGGTGCTGGTGAAGCTGGTGTCGATGAAGCCGCGACAGGCGAAACGGCGGCAGAATCACCAGAGGAAACAGCCGCTGCTGACCCGGCTACTGCGGCAGCGCCGACAAACACATCTGCCCCTAATAGCGGCACCGCTGAAAATGTACAGACGGATGAGGCGACTAAAGCCTTGCTTGCTCAGGCCAATGCGTCTTTAACACAGCGTCAGTATTCTGAGGCCCTAATCACGTTGCAACAGGTCCCTAAGGACCAACGAGACAGCGCGTTTTCTACGCTGTTGACCAAAGCAAGAGCGGGCGCGGCAGAAGCTCAGCAGTTTAATGCCTCTGTGCTGACCGTTGCGCGAACGTCTATTCAGCAAACTCAGGCCTCGCAGTTTACAGATGCTATCTCTAAAGCTCGGCTTATTCAACCTGGTGAGCCTTATTACGAAGCGGCTCAGGCAGACATTCGGAGCTGGAGCCAAATTATTTTGGATATTGCTGAGGGGCGGGCTACTAGCGGGAATCTAGAAGGTGCGATCGCTGCGGCTAATGTTATGCCCTATGACAATGCTGAGTTTTATCAGAAGTCGAAAGAGCGAATTGCCTTTTGGAAGCAGCGTCAGCAGAGTAGAGAGATTATTCAAGCGGCTCAAGCGATTCCTCGCTCTGGTCAGGCAAGCACCTATCAAGAGGGGATCGTTAGGCTTGGAGAGGTGCCCATTGAGCATCCGGAGTATGAAACCGCGCAGCGTCTGGCGGATGAGTGGAGCGATCGCATCTTTAGTATTGCCCAGGCGAGAGCTGCTCAAGGTCGTCGTGAGGCTGCTATCCAGGCTGCTGTGCTAGTACCGGCTGGCACAACCTCTTATGAACCTACACAGCAGGCAATTAAGCGCTGGCGAGCAGAGGAGTAAATTGGGCTTGCTTTAGCGGTCTATCGGACAATGCATCTTCAACGCATCTAGTGATGCAAGGTGGCGCGAACTCCAGTCAACTGATCGACTGCTTTTTGCAGCTTCTTGTCGATGGCCTGTTTTTGGCTGAGCAGCTGTTTGAACTTTTGATACCGGGCGATCGCCAGACTCACCGCACCCATTTGCTCGGCCGGACAGGGCTGCGATTGAATCCGTCCGTCTTCATCTAAGCTACACAGACGGTATTGAGTAGATGAACTAGGTGTGGATGAGCCAGATGTGGATGAGCCAGATGATGAGCCAGTCGTCGGCCGGTTAGCAGAACCTATTGGGAAGGCCGCTGGGTGATGAGTATCTAGAGCTTCAACGTACTGCATGAGCGCGTCGGTATCACCGTGACGCAGTAGCGTGGCATCGGGACCACTGGTAGGCGGTTGCTGCACGTCGTCAGCAGAAGATTCTATCCAGCCGTTGACCATAGGGCCTTGAGCGTGGAGCTTGTGCATGGCGGCAACAATTTGCCGCAGCTGATCTTGCCAAACTAAAACGACTGACTGAATATCGTTGAGTAGATTGAGTGCCAGGGCTGGATTGACTTCGTGCCGCTGACTGACAAAATCATGGGAAGAGACTGGTGGTAAGGCGACTGAGCCAGGCAACTGCATGAACGCGTCTATGCTGACAGTTGTCTGGGAGCGAAAGGGTGAAGAAACCATAGTCAAAGATGATAGTTAATTCGGATGAACCCGTTCCTAATTGAAAGTATTAGGCGATGTGAGAGTCCCCAATCATAAAATGCTTTTAGTCTTTAAAAAGTTAAAAACGGCAGATTATCTTCTGTTTACGCGTTTATACGTATGCATTCAACGCCTTAAGGTGAAATAAGCACATGCTTGCCGTCAGTATGAATGTCATCTATGCACGAGGGTAGCTGGCGAGTGCAGTGAGGACAAGCAAGTGAGACGTGCGTTTTATGCAGATAGATGCCGGACGAATAGATATTGGATCAGATAATAGATCCGTCTTGAGAGTCTTCTCAAGATATTGATTCATTTGATAACATCAACATAACTGCATCTCAAGCTGTAAAAGCTAAAGGTTTTCCGTATCGTGTGATAGCGCATATGGTAACGGTAGACTGCTGCATCCGTTAAGTTCGCTTTTAAGCTTGTAATTAGCCGTTAGTATTTGGCTAATTGATCTACCATTATTTGAGCTAATTAAAGATCGCCATTCTCCTACAGGCTTACTGACAAGTAGCGCTGCTTGAGGAGGGTTTCTGCGGCTGCTCCCTTTTGACAAATTGGCTTTTTATTCGGCTTTTCATTCAGTTATGGCTAAACCTGCTTTTTTAAGATACCTTCCGGCTCGGTTAAAACCAGTAAGCAACCCTGCTGTCTGGGTCCCTTTGACCATATTTACCCTGTTGGGCGCTCTGTATTGGGAATATCAAAGAAATCCCGATTGGTTCAACCGTGATCCGGTGACTAGAATTAGTCCTTCTTCTTCGCTCACGCCCGAAGAAGAGGCTCAGCTCTCGGAAATTGACAACTTAGACGTGCTTTTGCAGGATTCTCGGCTCTCTGGAGATAGAGAGCCTGTCACCAGCCAAATAACGCCTAATGGCTTAGCCGATTTGTCAGCCGCAGGCGACGCCGATGAGTCGGAGTCAGAGGCGTCAACTCAGTCGGCACTGGAGCGCTATCCGATTCCCGGCTCTACCACCACGCCTACGACGTTGGCACCGACTCAGCCTTCAACGACTTCAAGCGCCGATAGGCTGTCTGGTTTGTACAACTCATCGGCAGGTGGTGCTAATAGCTCTGCTAACAGCGGCTCTGCTTTTAATTTCAGCAGTAGTTTGGTCAACCCTGCAGCGCCGAGTACGAATAGCGCCCTGTCAGAAGCGCTCAGCCGCCGTGCAGCGGCTAGAGTCGCTGCCGAGGAGAACGCTGCGCCTACCGGTGGCGCGGGTGCCAGTAATGCTCAACCGTCTTCAGCTTTCAACGGCTCGGCTGCGATTAGTGCGCCTGCGGGCAATGGCGCAGCGGAGGCAGCACCTGCTGCTCAGCCTGTTCCTTCATTTACTCGTACTACGCCAGAGATGTCTCCACCTGTCGGGACCACGGGCTACCGTCCACCAGCTACTTCTGGCCTGCCAGCGTTCAACGTTGCGCCAACTCAGCCGACTAGAAGCCCCTTTAGTTTGCGCGATGGTGGTGCTGGTCAGATTAATGTACCGGCCCCAGCTACTCAGACTATACCCACGCCAGCGACTGGATCGTCTGCTATAGGCGTACCGGGCAGCGCTACTAACGGCTTTTCTGGTAACGCTACGGGTACGTCAAACAACGGTGGGACTTTGTATACCGCGCCGACGTCTGTTCAGCCGTCGCAAGGGCGAGCCGTTAATCCGCGCCGATAGCCTGATGATCAAGTCGACGGGTGGCTTTTCTCGTGATTTTTTACCGTTGCGAGCTGCTCTTTCGGTGATATCGGTTAAAACATCATAGAAAGATTACTGAAGCACTGCCCTTGTGCGATATATAGTTCTTGTAGGCTGGTTTGCCTATGTCGAGCAGTGTATTTGGTTAGCGCGATCGCAGCATGCAAAAGATTCTGATCGTTGATGACGATAGTACCCTGAGAGCGGCGCTGACCCGCTACCTTCAAGATCGTGGCTTTGCAGTGCGCAATGCGATTTCTGGTCTAGAAGGGTTTGAATGCTTTGTTCAGGACGTGCCCGATCTGATTGTTTCAGATGTAGTCATGCCTGAAATGGATGGCTTTGAGCTGTGCACTAAGGTGCGTGGCACCGACTTTGGTCAGCTGGTGCCCTTTATCTTTCTTTCCGGACGCTGTGATCTGGAAGACCGCATTCAGGGGCATTCCATCGGGGCAGATGACTACCTTGTGAAGCCCTTTCATCCCAGAGAGCTAATTGCCAAGATAGAAGCTCAGCTGGCCCGTGCTAGTCGAATTAGCGCCGAGATTAGACGTCTTCAGCAAAAGCCCGGTGCGGCTGCCGTTAAAAGTCAGCCGCCGCTGCCTCTTACACCTGCTGAAGAAAAGGTTTTTTGGGAAGTGGTTCAGGGATACACCAACAAAAAGATTGGTGACCATTTGTTTATTAGTCCTCGCACGGTGCAAACCCATCTCAGCAATATTTTGAGCAAGCTTTCGGTGGAAAATCGCTCTCAGCTGATCCGCTACGCTTTTGAAAATGGCTATGTGCCGCCCAAGGGGTCTGGTAAATTCTCCTGAGCAGTCGGCAGAGGAATAGCCCCAAAGAAACAGGCGGATTACGATATTATTATCGGGCAGGGAATAGTCCTGACGGCTGCGTTCAACCCCAGTGCTGTGGTTGATTTCCTGATCTGCTTTTGCTTGTACCTTTTTGTATGTCTTCTAACGCTATCGACTCTCCTGCTCTGAATGAATTGATTGCTACGCTCTCTACAGGCACGCTCAAAAAGCAGCTGCAGGCTATTTCTGAACTGGCGGCTGTAGACGCTGACCATACGCAAGAGGCCGTTGAAGCACTTATTACCTTTGTTCGTGAAGGGTTGGCAACAGGTGAGCCTACTGCTGCTCATGGGAGTGCTTATCAGGCGCTGTTTGTCCATAGTTCCAAGTCCGCTCAATCGTTTGTAACGAGTGATATGCCCAGTGGGCTGATTGTCCCTCGGTCTGAGCAAGCCGTGGACTACCGGGACTTGCAAATGCTGCTGGTAAAACGAGAGTATGAAGCCGCCGATAAACTCACTACGCAGAAGCTGTGTGAGCTAGCTGGAGAACGCGCGATGCAGCGCAAGTGGGTGTACTTTACAGAAGTGGGTCAGTTCTCGGTGACCGATTTACAGACAATCGATAGGCTATGGCGGCTGTATTCAGAAGATAAGTTTGGCTGGAGTAAGCAGCACGAGCTGTGGATGCGCCTGGGCCAAGATTGGGAGCGCCTGTGGGCGCAGCTGATTTGGAAGTCAGCGGAAGGTAAATGGACGCGCTATCCGGGAGAGTTTATCTGGGACTTATCTGCACCTATCGGCCATCTGCCACTGTCTAATCAGCTGCGCGGGGTGAGAATGATGGATTCGTTACTGTCTCATCCGGCATGGAAATAGGCGTAGAGAATGGAAATAGGCATAGAGAGTAGAGACCCCTAGCTTATAGAGACCTATATAGAGCCTATAGAGACCTCTGAGGCCATGCTGCTACAGTTGATACAGGGCGATAGTCTTTTCGAACCCAGCTGGGGTTAACCAGGGTTTGAGCGGCGCCAATTAACTGACGAGGATGGTCAATTAAAAAGGCTGGATCTTGATCGGCAAGCGCTTCTCGACTGCTGAAACCCCAAGAGACCGCTGCCATTAAAATGCCGACCTGATTCGATGCATCGACGTCTCTGGTTTCATCGCCGACATAAATGACCTGGGAAAAGTCGAGTCCTCCTCGCTGTACGATACGCTTGAGAACGCGCGATTTGCTCAAAAGCCCTACGCCGCCCTGGACCGAACTGAACAGCTCTCTGATGCTATGTCTGGTGAGAAATCGTTCGATGTTATTTCGAGAGTTAGAACTCATGATCATAAGGTGATGGCCCCGATCGACAAGCTCTTGTAGTGTGGGTATTAGCTCAGTGGCAACAGAAACCGTTTCTAGCTCTGTGCCCATTTCACGACGGACCCGGCGAAGCAGAAAAGGAAGCCGAAAAAGAGGAATTTCCGACTGTTTGAGCATTTCTTGGGTGCTCAGCGACTGATAATAGCTGAGCTTTTCGGGGGTTGTAGGCGAATAGCCGTACTCTGGGGCAATGCGATTGGTAATTCGCACAATGGCCTCTAGGGTATCGGCGATAGTGCCGTCGAAGTCAAAAATTAGGAATGCCACTAAGCCAAAAGAGTGCGCCAGAAAAGTGCGCAAAAAAGAGTGCTATTTCATATCATAGCCGCCTGAGGTTCGCTCTGATGCGGTTTTTACATAGCTTACAGTGACGGTCTGATACCTTACTGCTACTGACTAGCCTACTGCCATCGACCCGAGCGGAGAATGCTGCCAATGAGCCATAGCCCCAGGAAAGAGGCGGCAGCAAACAGAAGCGTGCTGAGCCACTGGAGCTGCGCCGTTTGCTGACTGGTAGAGATAATGGCAGCGCCAATAATGAGCGCGGCGACGACGGTGCTAAAGGCTCGTCTATTAGCGGCGCGCTCTAGGCTGCGCTGAAGTGAAGACATGCCTTGAATTTGGACGTTCCACTGAAGCGTTTCGTCGCTGAGACGGTCGAGCAGGAAGCCAAGCTGTCTGGGGGCAGATAAAGAAAGATTGCGAAATTCTAGGCCGGTTCGTAGGAACAGCTGTAGCGGATCGGTGCCGACTAGCTGCTGCTGGAAGAGGTCTACCATGAGAGGTCTGATTTCGCTCATGAGGTTGATGG
Organism: uncultured Synechococcus sp.; assembly: GCA_937911865.1. GTDB lineage: Bacteria > Cyanobacteriota > Cyanobacteriia > Phormidesmidales > Phormidesmidaceae > Phormidesmis. The sequence goes on along the minus strand of CALDSK010000293.1, from coordinate 15,063 downwards.
AAGGGTCAAACTGGCGAGCTGCGCCTTCTAAATTGGCAAGTGATTTGGTAAAGAGTCCGATGTTGGCAGGCCACCGTAGGTGGTTGCGGATACCAGTTTCAATAACTGCGCCAAAGGCTTCTGCGGTGTTGAATCGGTTGAGATCGAGGCCGTAGTAGCGACCGAGCAGGCGGCTGTAGTCGCTCTCTAATCGAACCAGGTCAATAGGCTTGAGCGGTTCGGTGAGCTGGAGGGTGAGCTGAGCACAGCGCTGAGCGTCAGAGCTGACGATAGCCAGGACCAGTTCGGTGAGAGTTGCCCGAGTTTGTGGGTCGAGGCGGCCCATCATGCCGCAGTCTAGAATAGCGACTTTGCCATCGCTGAGATAGAAAAGATTGCCGGGGTGTGGGTCGGCGTGAAAAAAGCCAGTGACAAAGTACTGGGATAAGAAGGCGCGGAACAGAAGGGTGGTAATTTCTCCTCTTTCACTGGTTTGGCTTTGGGTTGAGTTGCCTTTGAAGCTGCTTGGGAAGGTTGCGTTGGGTAGCCAGCCGGTGGGATCTAGCGGGGCGCTGGGCGTATTTGTAGTCGGGGCAGGGGGTAGGTTTGCCTGCAGGAGCGGTTTGCCGTCTAGCCACTCCATGACAAGAATTTTGTCGCTGGTCAGTGGCCAGATGATGCTGGGGACGATGAGCTTGTCGGAGTCGATCCAGGTGCTGTTCAGCAGGTCTTGGCGCAGCTCGTCGGTGTAGCGAGCTTCGGTTGTGAAGTCGAGTTCGGCGGTGAGGGCGGCTTTGAATTCTTTGGCGAGATCGGTGATGTTGTAGCGCTGACCAAACTGGGTGGTTGAGACTAGTTTGGCGATGTCTTTGATCAAGGCCATGTCTCTATCGACCTGCTTTTCGATGCCTGGGCGCAGGACTTTTACGGCGACGGTTTGGCCTGTGGTGAGGGTGGCGCGGTGGGTTTGGCCGATAGACCCAGCGGCGATCGCAACATAGTCAATGTGACTAAATACCTCATCGGGCGATCGCAGCATGTGCTGACGAATATAGCTTTCGATTTGCGAGGCGCTCACGGCGGGCACGGTAGATTGCAGATCGCTCAGTGCCTGAATGTAGGAGGGCGAGAGTAGATCGGGCCGGGTGCTGAGCAGCTGGCCGAGCTTGACGTAGACAGGGCCTAATTCGATGAGGATGTTACGCAAGACGGCGGGCGGCGGTAGGTTCGGTTCATCGGAAGCGCCCCCGGTTAGCAGCCGTCGCATGTAGTCCCAGCCGTTCTTAAGAAAGACTTCTACAATCTCGCGCTGCCGTGAGATGAGATCGGGCGTTAGTATGGAAGGAAGAGGAGATGGCGGCATACGGCTTTGCGACTGTAATAAAAGTCTGTTGAAAGTCACTAACTGATGCTAGCAAGTTTGGGTTCGTATGCCCTTTGTGAGAAAAAGGGCCTGTGAGAAAAAGAGCCTGTGAGAAAAAGAGCCTGCGGGAAAAAGGGCTGTGAATTGAAAGAGTGGTGTAGGGGCCAAGATGAAATTGCTGAATTTTAGGTACAACAGTTTGCTAGATTGAAAGGTAGAGGGACTGTTTATCTGCTTAGAATTGTCTGCCATATAAAGAAAAGAGTTGTCTGCCCCAGAGAATTGCCGGTAGAACTACCAGTAGAACTGCCAAAATGATGGTTTCTCCAACAGAACAGCTGTTCTGTTGCGTGCGCTTTTACTTGTAGACTTTTATTTCTGCGTTTCGATACCTTCGAGTTAATTTTTTCTGAATTCGTTCCTTCCTGAATTTGTTTCATTAAGTTAGTTAACCTCAGCAGCTGTTGTGAGTAAGCGAGAAGAGAATTCTCTTGCTTATGTGATTTGAGCAGGGAGTATGTTTCAACGTTCGTCGATTAATTTTCGTCTGTTCCCGGTATTTATAGTGATTGCACTGATGTTGGGTGCGATGGCCTGGGGAAGGCGTTCTGCTGTGCGATCGCGTACTCCTGCCGATCCTCTTCTGGCCGTTGAAGCCAATGCAGTAGAACCTGTTTCTGCTTATCAGCGTATGCGCACGTATACAGGAGAGCTAAGAACAAAACAGTCGAGCGAACTGGGGTTTGAACAGTCGGCTTTGCTGACCAATATGCAGGTAGAAGCGGGTGACTATGTGGCTGCTGGTGAGACGATAGCTCAGTTAGATACGCAGATATTGGAGACTGAAAAGCAGGCTATGCAGGCTGAAAAGTCGCAGCTTGAAGCTCAACTGCAAGAGCTAGAAACAGGCGCTCGGCCTGAACAGATAAAAGCTGCAGAAGCCCGCGTTCAAGACCTGGAACAGCAGCAGGCGTTGGCCAACACTCAGCGGCAGCGACGACAATCTCTTTACGATGAAGGTGCTGTTTCATTAGAACAGTTGGATACAGCTGTTACCGACTACGATACGCTCTCATCACGACTGGCGGCTGCGCGAAGTGAGCTAAGCGAACTGGTGGCCGGTACAAGGCGAGAGCAGCTAAGCGCACAAAAAGCAAGAATTGACCAAATCAACGCTCGCTTACAGAGACTGGATTTGTTAGTGCAAAAGAGTACGCTAGTCGCCCCTTTTTCTGGCTGGATTGCCGCTCGCTATGTAGATGAAGGAACCGTTGTAGAAGCTGGCCAGCCCGTTTTTAGACTGTTGGACCAGTCGCTAGAAGCGAGGGTGGGTGTTCCTAAATCTGTTGCTGGGAAGCTAAAGATAGGAGAGCGCCAGTCTGTTGAAATTAATGGCGATATCTATCAGGCCAGGCTTAAAGCCGTTTTGCCAGAGGTCGATGCGAATACGCGAACGGCTACTCTTGTTTTTGCGGTAGAGGCATCTGATCAGCTTTTGATTGGTCAGATGGTTCGTCTAAGCCTTGAAGAAAGCGTTCCTACGGCTGGCTATTGGGTGCCGACAACCTCTCTGGTAGAAGGCAATGAAGGGATTTGGTCTGTTTATGTGTTGCAACCTCAGCGGTTAGAGGAGGCGAGGGCTGAGCGTGCGGTTTATCGAGTGGTACGACAGGATTTGGAGATTCTTCATCCGGAGAGCGATCGCGTTTTTGTAAAAGGCACGCTACAGCCAGGCAATCAGGTTATTTTGAGGGGTGTTCAGAGAGTAACGCCAGGCCAGCTAGTGACTCAGATAGCTGAATAGCAGCTGAATAGGCCGTCTGAATAGTATCGTTTTTCATGCAGAAGCCAGATGCTGAATAATTAAGACGCTGAGCTGTTCGAGATCGATCGGCTTTGTAAAGTGCTCATCAAAGCCGCTGGCTCTAGCGAACTCTTTGTCTTCAGGTTGACCGTAGCCGCTAGTGGCAATGAGATAAACGTCTTTTAACTGCGGATCTGAGCGGATGGCTCTAGCCACTGCGTAACCGTTCATTTCGGTGGATAGGCCGATATCACTGATGATAATATCAGGCCTGAACTGTTTGGCGAGCGATAGACCGGTTTCTCCTGAAGTGGCTATTTCTACCTGGTAATCCATATCTTCTAGCAGCATCTCTAGAATGGTGGCTGAATCTTCTTGATCTTCAATCACTAAGATCCGACCGGACTTTCGAGTTGGGCTGTTGGGCTGTGTGGATGGAGACGGCTGTGCTATTAAAGAATTTGCGGTGACAGGGAGCGCAGCTTCCTGTAGTAGGCGCGGCAATTTGATGGTGATGGTAGCGCCTTGCCCGGGGCCTGGACTGTCAGCCCAGATTTTACCCTGGTGAAGTGAGACAATGCCTTTTGCGAGAGGAAGACCTAGGCCTAACCCCCCGCTGCGAGATAGACTGCGATCTTCTTGACTGAAGGCGATAAAAATGCGAGAAAGTGCCTCTGGCTCCATCCCAATTCCCGTGTCGGTAATTTTGGTTGTAACAAACGCCTCGGTAGCCGTTGCTTCTATATCGACACGACCTCCAGCATCAGAGAACTTAACAGCGTTTTGCAGCACGTTTGAGAAGGCTTGCATCAGCCGAGCAGCATCGCCGCTTATCCAAATCTCGGTGTCGGGCAATGACGCCAAGAGTGCAATATTTTTGTTCGCGGCATCGCACTGAGCATCTGCGATCATATCTTGAAGCAGCTTGATCAGATTCATGGGCTGCGGGTGTATCTGAATTTTTTGGTAGGCAACGCGCGAGACATCAAGGAGATCGTCGACCAGCCGATTTAGCTGGTTGAGCTGACGGCTGGCCATGTCTTGCAGCTGTTGAAGTTGCCCTGTAGAAAGCTGCTCTAAGGCGCTGTCTGCTTCTGCGGCTGCTTCTGTGGCTGCTTCTGCGACAGCTGCTTGGTTTACAGTTTCACTGTCGCCCAATGATTGCATCAACGCGATACTGCTGCTTAGGGCATTTAGCGGGTTGCGTAGCTCATGCCCGAGCGCAGCGAGAAAATCGTCTTTGCGGCGATCGGCTGCTTTGAGCGCTTCTTCGTTCTGTTTGCGCTTCGTGATGTCGTAGTTGATGCCGATCATTTTTGCCGCATTGCCATCACTATCGCAGATAACTCGGGCCTTGAGTGAGAGCCATCGAATAGGACGATCGCTTTTGCGAATGCGAAATTCTGTATCAAATTCTGTTTTTTGCTCAATGGCGTCTAGTATTTTGTGGCGAACTAAATCAACATCATCTGGATGAATATAACGACAAAATATATCTAGGTCGGGCTCTGGAACTTCGATTGGATTGACACCCAGCAGACTGTATTCCACACTGTTCCAGGTGGATTGGCCCGTGGCAATCTCCATCTCCCAAATTCCCATGCTGCCTGTATCAATGGCTAAATTGAGTCGCTCTTGGCTTTTTTCAAGCGCCTGACTGGTTTTTTCTCGCTGTAGCGTTTCTGAGAGCGCATTGGCGATGGACTGTAGGAAGGAGATATCTTCTGCGTTGTACTTGTATGCTGTAGTGGCATGAGAGGTTAACACGCCATACACCTGATTTGGACTCGCCACAAGGGCGCTGATACCGCTGACAAAATCGCGCGCGCCTAGCTCGGGCGATGGTTTAAACCGTCGTTCTTGAGAAAAATCTTCTACGATGACAGGCTGCTTGACGCTTAGCGTGTAGCCAGGATGAGAGTCTGTCGCACTGATGGTCAGCTGTCCAATTTGTTCATCTGGCCACTCACGGCCACTTTGTAGCAACAGCGTTGACTGCTCATCAGGTTGGCAGACAAATAGGCTACAGACGTCGGAGTCTAGCGTTGCGCAGACAATTTCAACCGCGTGGTCGCAGGCTGCAGCCGCATTGTTGTCACCTTTTAGCGCATAGGTGCCGATTTCAGCGATCGCACTTTGCCGCTTCGCCCATTTTTCGGCCCGGTTTCTCGCTTGTCTTAAGCTGGTAACATCGACAAACGTTAGCACCGCGCCGCTGATGACATTATCTAGGGTGCGATAGGGCATGATTCGCATCTTGTAGTAGATGCTTTTTTCTTTGTCTTCAACCTCTCTTTCGATTGGAATTAGCGATCGCAAGACGTCCTGTACCGCAGCTGCGATATCTAAGTCTTCTAAAGCGAGAGAAATGTCGGTAATTGGTCTGCCGATATCTGTTCCAATCAGGTTAAATAGCTCAGTGGCTGTGGGCGTAAAGCGTTTTATTTGCAGGTTCTCATCTAGGAACACAGTGGCAATGCGCGTACTCTCAAACAAATTTTGAATATCACTATTCGCCGCGTCTAGATCTTCAACCTTATTGCGCAGTTCAGAGTTAACGGTTTCTAGCTCCTCATTGATCGACTGCATCTCTTCTTTAGAGGTTTGCAGCTCCTCGTTTGAAGACTGGAGTTCTTCATTCATCGAGAGCAACTCTTCGTTGGCCGATTTCAGCTCTTCATTAGAGGTCTCAATTTCTTCGATGGTCGATCTTAAGTGCTCTTTGGTAACCCGTAGCTCATCTTCAAGCTGTTTGATGATAGGCGCTTCTTCTTCAGGCTGATTCCCCTCTGCTCTGGCCTGCTCATAGCTAGTGAGCTGACCTATATCCTGGAAAATAATCATGAGCAGACCGCTATCTTCAGCGGCCTCTTTGACCGGGCAAGCAATCAGATTGACCGTAACGATCTGTTGATCGTTTTCAATCGAGACCCGTTCACGAATCGCTTCGCGCTGAGACCTTTTAGCCGATTGAATCACTGTTCTAAGATCCAATCTGAGGCCCCGCCGAGCCAGATCGAATAGATTGTTGCTAGGAACGCCCTGAGAATGCTCTAGATACTTGCTGGTGCGGCCAAAGAAATAAACCACCTCGTTCTGATCGTTGATGATGACGCAAGCAGGGGCATAGTCCTGCAAGAGAATTCGTTCAATCTCACGAGTGATTTGGGACTGGCGACCGACGACAGTTTGTTTTCTCGGGGGTGAGAGCTGGCGGTAAGCGCTGCGATCGACTAGGGGAAAGTCAATTTGGGGCGGAACCATGGCCTCTTTGCGCTGAAAGAGACGATGCGGTTTATCGGCGGTGCGAAAGAGTTCACTGTAGGCTGAAAGATTTTCTGAGCTACCCAGAAAGAGATAGCCATTTTCTCCTAGGGCGTAGTGAAAGAGGGGAATCAGCCGCTTTTGCAAGTCGGAGTCGAAGTATATTAGCAGGTTGCGGCAGGAGATGAGATCGAGCCGCGAAAAGGGCGGGTCGCTAATCAGGCTGTGCTGCGAGAAAATGCACATTTCGCGCAGGTGCTTAGCCACCTGAAACATACCGTCTTGCCGAATAAAGAAGCGCTCTAGCCGCTCTGGAGAAATTTGCTCAGCGATGCTTTCTGGATAGCATCCATGCCGCGCTTTTTCCAGGGCTCTTTCGTCAATATCAGTTGCAAAAATTTTTACCTGCGATCGCGCATTCTGCCGCTCGACCTCTTCTGAGAGCAGCATCGCAATAGAATAGGCCTCTTCTCCTGATGAGCATCCAGCAATCCAAATGCGAATAGACTGCGTTGAAAGACTGTTTTCGACCAGCGATGCGATCGCCGTTTCGCTCAGCGCATCAAACGCCTCTGGGTCACGAAAAAAGTGGGTAACGCCGATCAGTAAATCTTTAAATAATAGACTGACTTCTTCGGTGTCTGACTTGAGATAGGCAACGTAGGCTTCGACTGAGTCTGTCTGCGTAATTTGAATGCGGCGCTGAATGCGGCGAATCAAGGTGCCCTGCTTGTAGCTGCTAAAGTCGTGGCCGAGGCGCTGCCGCAGCAAAGAACAGATTTGCTGGAGATAGTCAGCGGCCTCGGGGAGCATGCCGTCTTCGCCCAGGTTGGCCTGGAGCCCCTCCCGGTGACGGGCGTATTCTATGAGTTTGGCCGGAATATCTTCTACTGGCAGCACATAGTCTACGAGCCCGGTGACCACCGCGTTACGAGGCATGCTGTCATATTTAGCGGTGTTGCTGTCCTGTGCGATCGCCAGCCCACCAAATTCTTTAATCGATTTCATCCCAATGGTGCCATCACTGCCTGTGCCTGACAAAATGACGCATACGGCATTCTCTCCCTGGTCTTCGGCCAGGGAACGAAAGAAAATATTAATAGGTGCCCGGTGTCCTCTCGCCTGCACGGGGGTAGAAAGGCGCAAGATGCCGTCATCTACGGTTAGCGTCGCGTTTGGCGGAATCACATAGACCTGGTTAGGTTGCAGGCGTACCTCTTGCGTCACTTGGAGTACCCGCATTTGAGTTTCTTTGGCCAGCAGCTCCGACAGTAGACTGTCGTGGTCAGGCGCAAGATGCGAAATTAGCACAAAGGCCATGCCGCTATCTTCATCCATATGACGAAAGAAGGTCTGAAAGGCCTCTAGTCCACCCGCAGAGGCGCCAATGCCAATCGTCAAAAACGAATTGGCGGGTTGGGAGGTGGCTTTTCCGACGCCCGTTTCTACACTCGTCTTTGACGTTTGCTGTGGCTCCACGCTTCGCAGTGCTTCACTATCACGCGTCTCTTCATCACGCGGAGTTTGATCAGCACTATCTGAAGTAGAAGCCATATTAGAACGCTTGAGATCAACCGAGTGAGTGAAGACGAGTAAGGATACTTCCTACCAGCTTACATAACATAAGGCTAAACTAGCGTCGCTAAACCTGATAAAAATATACAGTTGTCTTAACACCTGCTGTTTTCACACCTTCTGTCTTTTCACCTTTATTCAGTCAATGGGTCGCAGGCTAATATTTTATGCAGTGAGCTCGTTATCTCACGATTGTCATTTCACGATTGTCATCTCACGATTGATATTTCACTGCTAATCACTTCACGGCTGTCATTTCACGGCTGTCACTTCACTGCTGTCACTTTACTGGGCTGTTGCCCAGACGACTGTTGCGACTGAAGTTTGGCTAGCTCCAGGTAACGGTACAGGTGCTCTGTCATGATGCCATGCATTAGCAGCGCTTTGCCTGCGTGCAGCGGACTGTTTGGTGCCAATGGATGTCGGTTGTAGATGACGTGATTCCATCGATAGTCGTTGGTAAGCTTACTGACATAGAGCCCGATGTTCTCGTCTAGCTGAAGCGAGAGAACCGCCCGTTTAAACTCTTGTGGGGTGAGAAAAACCGCATAGACAAGTTTGATTAGCTCTAGCGTTGTTTCTAGATCTAAAAAGCGTAGCCAGCCGCGCCGCCGCAGATTAATATTGACCTCTACGGGCTGGACGCTATCGAAGCAGATTCCCTGTTGCTGCACCTGCGCTAGCCAGTTGGGATTGCGCTCTTCTGCCCGGTGAAAGTCGTAGACAAAGTTATACAGGTTGAGATCGTGCTGCATGAAAGCATTGTCGCCTAAGTCCTTGATAGTTTTTGGAAATAAGGCTGATTTTTCCATGAGCGGATCGGGACCGTTGTCCGTTAAGAAGTTGAGAATGTTCGATCCGATGCCAAAGTGACGAACAATCAGGTAGCAGGCTTCGGGGGTAACGAAGGTGTTGAGAAACCAAACGGCTAGGACGTGCATCGCGCGATCGCTAGTGATAGGAAAGGGTAGCAGCCGCTTGATCACCACGGTCAAAGCCATCAGACAGGTGGAGAAAATGCGAGTGGGCCACAGCAGGTAAGTCTGGCTCCAAGATTGCATATCGCGAATCAAGCAGGCTTTGACGGTTGGATCGATCGGCAATGCTGTGTCAATTGCTAAAACCTGCCAGGCATCAGGATTACGACGGTTGTAGGTCATAGCGCTATTGAATTTCCTCCAGCTGAAGCAGATACAGCCGGGCGGTGACCTGAGCGGTCTTAGCAATTTGCTTGGCGAGCTCGGGCGTCATCCAGTCTGCTCGCAGCATGCGCTGCACTTTTTCGATATGGTTGTCGTCGTTGTCAGCGTGATAGCTCAAGAAAGTGACCTGCGAGGCCTCAAGGTTTAGCTGCGTTTTGATTTTGTCAGCTAGTCGCCCTGCGACTCGTTTCCCCAAACCTTCGATGATGAAAATGCTGCCTAGAATATCGATTGGATTGGGCAGAGACGCTCGATAGAAAATAAAGGCCGATAGCGCTTCGCTGCCAACATTTTTTTCTGCCTGGACAATGTCTTCAGCAATGCCACCTACTGATATGTAGTTTTTCTCAAGAATTTGATAGTCTCTATGCTCTTCTTGCGAGTGCCCGATAAAGAGCGATCGCAGCTCAAAAGCCGTCATGTTAGAGGCTGCTCGGCTGAGCCACCGAGCGCCTTCTACGACCTGTGGGCGTAGATTTCGCAGCAAACGTTTATAGTCTTCAACGTCAAAGGTGCCATCATCTAGCCGCTTAACAATTGGCACCTGCCAGAACCGTTGTTCAAAGTCTTGCCAGATTGTCATGAGCTGTTGTTCTAAGTCGATAGTCGTGTCTGTAGCCGCTACAGATACGAGAGAGTCAGCTGCTAGCATATGGATGAATTCCTAGTTGTAAGTTTCTAGCTGTAAGTTTCTAGCTGTAAGTTTCTAGCTGTAAAGAGAAACCGTCGAAGAAAAAGATTTGATGCGCTGCGTTGAACTGTTATCCGGCTATCCAACAACAGTTTTTAGCAGCATGTACGCGGTCGAAAACCGACCGCTTTCAGGCACTACGCAAAACAGCGTTTGATTCGGTTTTAACTTGCCGGAGTATAGCAGCTCTTCGAGCATGAGGTACATAGAGGCCGCGCCCGTATTGCCTCGCGTGTAGAGATTGGTAAACCACTTCTCTTGAGGGATAGAGCACTCTAGTAAGTCGAGATGATCTTTTACCTTGTCGCGAAAGAAATGGGACGAGTAGTGACAGAGAAACCAATCGATGTCGTCAACGTTTACACCCTTTTGTTGTAGAGTTGGTGGAATTCCCTGTGAGCCTAGCGATACGGCTTTATCTAAAAGCCTGATGTTTTGGCGCAAATCGAGTGCGCCGGCGGCGGCGGCCTCTACGGTTGAAGGGTAGTCCATCCAGTTTTGCTCGCTATCGGGCCGGTTGCGACCGGTATACATACACACCGGCAGCTCATGGGCATACGAAATAAGCTCAATCCACTCAATTGACAGGCTAAGCTGACCTGCTGTTGGCTGGGGCTGAACAACAGCAGCGCCCGCGCCGTCAGACAGCATCCAGCGCAGAAACTCAGTGTCAAAATCGACGTGTTTTCCCTGCTGAATTTTTGTTTCTGCTTCAAACCGGGTGTTTTTGAAAAGGCGTGAGGGTAGCTCTGATGCGGTGGAAATCGCCGTTTGTTTTTGGCCCAGCTGAACCATGGCCGCGGCGTATTTCAGCGCAGTCATGCCACAGCAACAGACTCCGTGGGTTGAGACGACTTCAATCGGTGAGAATTCTGTGAGTTCCCCATGTACCATGCTGCCAAAGCCGGGGACCAACAGATCGGGAAACGTTGTCGCTGCTACCAATAAATCTACTGCGCTAGGTTCTAGGTCCGCGCGCTCCAATGAATGGCGAACCGCATGGGCTGCCAGCTGACTGTTAGAGAACAGCGTCTGATGATTTTTATCGATTGCGTAGTGACGTTTCTTAATTCCGTTACTTTTTAAGATTTTGCGACAGGCTTTCGAACTGCGGTCGTTCACCTTGCCTAAAATACTTTCCATCTCATCGTTCTCGACCGGCTCACCCGGTAAGAACATGCCAATACTGTTGATGTAAGCCTGTGTCATCGATCAAACTAGCGCTATTGTTGTTTGAAATTATGTGCATGTAGCAAATTCTCAGCGCACGATCTCTAGTGCATTAGTGGTGCATTAGTCTTAATGCAAGTAGACCTTTACGTCAGCCCTACCGCACGAGTGCAGTAGATGGTGCATGAAAAATTTGCTGGTTGAGCTGCTTTGTTAGCAGTCGGCAATAACTGTCGGAAGTTGCCTAAGCGGTTAAGCAGCCACTGTATGTGGCGAGATACACTTGAACTAGATGACGATTTAATGCTTCAGGAACCAAAGAAGCATTAAATTCAACGTATCACATCAATTGCTTTCTAAATACTCAATTCTTGCTCGATTAGCGGTTGATAGAGACTATTTTTAGGAGATAAAATTTCTATTGATTTGTTTTCAAAAGAGATGTTAACGATTGATACGAAACTCCTGATTTTGAATTGTGATTGCAGATACAAATATGGATATTGCTTCAATTCGATAGATGTTCATTCACGGGCAACTCGTTTTAGCATTGTTGCTTTGAATCTACTAGACTGCTAAGGAGAAGCAGTCTGTTGACTAAGGGTATTCCAGCTGGCCCTTTTGGGGATTGGGCCCTCTTTGGTAAAAGTGAGGCCCTAAGAAAGTGAAGTCTTAAGAAAGTAAAATCTTAGGAAACAGAACAGATTTGAATTTTAGTTCCTGACCTGCGATCGCCAGCGCAGAGAATACGTGACAAAAAGTGTTCTTTGTCTGAACATTTTCTCGGAATTTTATAGATATTTTTAAAGACATCAGCTGTCATGAACAAGGCCTTCTATACCTATCCGCGCTTGCTGCTGTTGATTATTAGCTTAATTGTGCTGCTAGGCGGCTTTGCGCTACTGTCTATTCCGCGTTTAGAACAGCCCCCTCTAAGTCACTGGTATGGCATTATCACCACCCAGTTTCCCTCTAGCAGCGCTGAGCAGGTTGAAACCCAGGTGACTGAGCCAATCGAAGAAGCGATGTATACCTTAGAAGCGGTTCAGCTAGTTACTGCCTCTTCTCGCCCGGGCCTTTCTACTGTGTTGGTTGAGCTGCAGCCGGAAACGTCGGATATCAATAGCGTGTGGTCGCGAGCCCGCAGCAAGCTAGACGATGTGATTCCTCTGCTGCCAGCAACCACCGGAACGCCTCAGTTTGAAGAAGTGCAAATGAATGCCAGTGCGTTGGTGGTCGCTCTTGAGTGGAGTCTGCCATCGCCGGCGCAGCCTCTGGTGTTGAATCGTTTGGCTCAAGATTTATCCGACCGGCTGAGGGTGATTCCAGGCACTGAGAACGTTGAGCTGTTTGGTGATTGGCAAGAAGAAATTTCGGTGACTGTAGAAGCGAGTCAGCTGGCATCCTTGGGGCTGACGCCTCAAAGTTTGGCGCGGCAGATTCAGCTGAGCGATGTAGAAGCAACAGCTGGTCAAGTGACGGGGCAGAGCAATCAGCTGCTGTTGGATGTGGCCGATGATCTGGCTTCTTTGGATGCGGTGGCTGCTGTGCCTGTGCGGGCGTCAAGCAGTCAGCAGCAGCTGCGTTTGGGGGATGTGGCGCAGGTGACGCGCGGCTTTCAAGATTCTACTGAGGAAACGCTGATAAACGGTAAGGCTGCGATCGCACTTGCTATCACCATGGATCCTCGTTTACAAATCGATCAATGGACTCAATCAGCTCAACAGGTTCTTGAACAGTTTCAAAAAGAGCTGCCGCCGGGCGTCACGTTAGTAAATATTTTGGATCAAAGCGATTATGTTAATCGCCGATTCAACAGTTTGGGCTGGAATCTTGGTCTGGGTAGCCTATTGGTTTTGCTATGCGCGGTGGTGGTGTTTGGGATAGTCCCGGCTCTGGTGGTGAGTGTTGCACTGCCGCTTTCGGGTTTTCTGGTGGTCAGTGGTTTGTATTTGTTGGGTATTCCGCTACACCGTATGTCAGTGACCGGGCTGATTATTGCCTTAGGGCTTTTGATTGACAATCCGATTATTGTGACCGATGACATTTTGCAAAGGCTGAAGCAAGGACAGCCGAGTTTGGTGGCGATCGCACACAGCGTGAAATTTTTGACATTGCCACTTGTTGCGTCAGTATTGACAACTGTCTTGGGGTTTTTCCCGATTGTTATTTTGCCAGGGGATACCGGTGAGTTTGTTGTGGGGCTAGGCGTGAGCGTAATTTTAGCGCTGCTGGTCTCGCTGGCTGTCTCGCTGACGCTGATTCCTGCTTTGACGGTGCGATGTTTGCAGCGCAGGCCGACTCAAAAACACGGTAAGCCAATAGCCTGGTGGCAGCAGGGGCTGACGCTGCCAGCGCTATCTAGATGGTATGAAAGGCAGCTGAACTATATGTTCCAACGGCCTGTTTTGAGTTTGGGGCTGGCGGTAATTGTGCCGCTAGCCGGTTTGGGGTTTGGAGGTAGCTTGCCAGAACAGTTTTTTCCAGGGACCGATCGCGACCAGCTGCTGGTAGAAGTAGAGCTCTGGCCACAGGCCCCGATCGCGCAGACGCGTGCGACGACATTGCAAGTCCAACAAAGCTTAGAAGACTGGCCAGAAATTACCGATAGCTATTGGTTTTTAGGTCGTAATACGCCGCTTTTTTATAACAATATTGAACGCTCTTTTCGGCATCTGACTCACTATGCGCACGGGCTAGTACAGCTTAGGTCGGCTGAAGGGACGCGATCGCTAAGCCATCAGCTGCAAACAGAGCTGGACCGCCAATTTCCAGAAGCGCGAATTAGAGTCCAACAAATTGCCGAAGGCCCATATATGTCAGCGCCTGTTGAGCTCCATCTGTTTGGTCCAGACTTAGAGTTACTAACTCGTCTTGGCGAAAAGGCTCGTGGCGCTTTAGCACAAGTTTCTGGTATCACCCATACGCGTGCCACCTTAGGAGAAACTATTCCTCAATTGCAGATGCAGGTAGACCAAGAACAAATTTATTCACTGGGCATTTCCAACAATTACCTTGCTAGTGATTTGCGCTCCAAACTGTCGGGGATTATCGGTGGCTCGTTACAAGATTCTCGGGTAGAGCTGCCAGTTAGAGTGCGGCTTGCGGCTCGTGCTAGAGAACAGGTCGAAGATGCGCTAATGCTTGATGTGGTCGCTCCGATAGGTGAAGAAGAGATGAGTGAAGAAGGGATGAGTGAAGCAAGGATGTCGATAGTGCCACTCACTGAAATTGGCGAGGTGAGTCTAGCATTAGGGCGGGGTAATTTATCGCGGCGTCAAGGACAGCCTGTGAATACGGTGCAGGGATTTTTGCGTGCGGGGGTGCTGCCAGCAGAAGTGCTTAAGGATTTTCGTAAGGTGCTAGAAGTGCAAGGATTTGAGCTGCCACCGGGATATCGGCTGGCGTTTGGCGGTGAACATTTCGAGCGAAATGCTGTTGTCAGCCTATTGTTGAAACCGCTGCCACTGGTGCTGGTGCTGATGGTTGCGACTCTTCTATTGACATTGCGATCGCTTCAATCGGTTATTTTAATTAGCGTTGTTGCACTCTGTTCTCTGGGTCTAGGATTGGGGTCTCTCGCTATCTTCGGCTACCCTCTAGGCTTTATGGCTATATTGGGCAATGTCAGCCTGGTAGGCGTTGCCATCAACGATGCGATTGTTGTTCTTGCTGCTCTGCAAGCCAATCCAAAGGCCAGGCAGGGCAATCCTATAGCAATTCAAGCTGAGGTCGTACGGTCTACTCGTCATGTGTTGGCAACGACCTTTACGACTGCGGTTGGGTTTTTGCCGCTGCTGATTCAAGGTGGCGAATTTTGGCCGCCGCTGGCTGTGTGTGTTGTAGGTGGGGTAGGGGGTGCAACGCTGTTGGCACTTACGCTAGTCCCTTGTCTTTACTTATTGATGCAGCGGCGTGCTGGGAAGAGATAAGGGGGTGGGCGAACACGCAGATGAAGGGTAATTAACGAAAGGCGGGTTGGACGGAAGGAGTGAAGGGACAGAGAGGAGAAAGG
>CALDSK010000292.1 GCA_937911865.1 uncultured Synechococcus sp. | reverse complement strand
TCATCCTGCCATTTTACGCCGCAGAGCGGCGGGGAATGTACCCGTAGAGATTCAAGTAACTCTATGGCCTTTATCGCCTTCTCTCAATCAAAATGAAGCGCTGAAACCCCTACGAATCAAGGGATAGAGCATGCACTCAATAAAATCACTTAGAAGTTAGCTATAAGTTAGCCTTTCGCAACCCTGATCGTAGCCACCCGAATTCTTCAATAGGGACATAGAGCAAGTGCCCTGATGCATTAGGAACTTGCTAGCCGAGTGACTTTGTCTGATACAGACCGCAGATTTCAAACGCGGCATAAGCCACTTGGCAAATAAAAAAGAGCAAAACACAGGCTCGTAGACAGCACGACTACAAAACTTTTAGGAGAATTTCTCATGGCGAATAATACTAACAGAGGCACTGGTTCCAACGATTTTTTGGTGGGCTCTGACGACAAAGACATTATCGCGGGTTTGAACGGCGATGACACTATCTTGGGCGAAGGCGGCGACGACAAGCTCTTTGGCGGTAGCGGCAACGACCGCATCGAAGGTGGCGAAGGCGTGGACCTGATGCGCGGCAACAATGGCGATGACACCCTGATTGGCGATACAGGCGACGACAAAATGTTTGCAGGTAGCGGCAACGACCGCATGATCTGGAACTACGGCGATGGCAGCGACCTGATGCGCGGCGGCGCTGGTATGGATGTCACTGAAGTCAACGGCGCAGTGGGCGCAGGCGACGAATTTGAACTACGCGCTATTGGCGGTCGCGTAGACTTTGAGCGCGTAAATTTGGGCAACTTTAGCCTCAACATTAAGCAGGTTGAAGCCATGGAAATCAACGGCGGCGGTGGCAACGATAGCCTCACGGTTGAAGACCTGGCACGCACTGATATTGAAACGGTGACCTTCGACGGCGGCAGCGGTAGAGATACGCTAGACGCGACCGCTTCTACACAAACCATTGTGGCCGATGGTGGCACCGGTCGTGACCTGCTGATGTCCGGTTCAGGAGACGATACGCTCAATGGTGGCACCGGCAACGATGTACTATCTGGCGGGAACGGCGACGACGTGCTGCTAGGTGGCGCAGGCAATGACCTGTTGCGCGGCGGCAATGGCAACGATATTACCGACGGCGGCGAGGGAAATGACACCGCTGACTTTAGCGACATTCCTTTCGAAGTTAACGCCGACCTCGCGACAGGCTCGGCAGAATACGTAGTCAACGGCAATCGGGTGCAAGACACGCTGATCAGCATTGAAAACCTCAATGGCACCAAGCTAGATGACACCCTTGCGGGTGACGATCAGGTCAACATCCTTCGGGGCGACGATGGCGACGATACGCTCATTGGTCGCAAAGGTGACGATGTCATGATCGGCGGCGCTGGTAATGACCGCATGATTTGGAACAACGGCGATGGTAGCGACATCATGCGCGGCAACGGCGGACAAGACGTCACAGAGGTGAATGGCGCAGTCGATGCAGGCGATGAGTTTGAACTGGGCTCAAACGGCAAGCGCGTCGATTTCCGTCGGGTCAATCTCGGTCTTTTCGAGCTGGATATTGACAGCGTTGAAAGCATGGAAATTAACGGCGGCGGCGGTGACGATAGCCTAACCGTGCAAAGCCTATCTGGCACCAGGCTAAAGCAGGTTAACTTTGACGGTGGCGACGGCAACGACTTCCTCAACGGGAGTGGCACAGATGTCAATATCTTTGCAGATGGTGGCGCTGGCGATGACATCCTCATTGGGGGATCTGGCGATGACATCCTCGTTGGCGGCGATGGCACTAATCTACTCATTGGTGGTGGAGGTGCCGACACCCTGATCGGTGGCCGGGGTACAGACCTGTTTAGAATTGGCGACGGTGGCACTAGCCTGATTCAAAGCTTCAATGCGGCTGACGGTGACATGCTTCAAATTCAGCAGGATTTGCTGCCTCAGTCTCGTCTGGGCAGCGTAGATGCTATTCGCGAGTCACTAACTTACAACAGCAACAACGGTGTGCTCGCACTAGATGGCGTTCAGATAGCGACCATTGAAGCACCCGTCGGTGGCTTTGATATCAACAGCAACGTTGAAATTCTATAAAACGAATTCTCTGTTTTAGGCGGGCTATTTCAGCTGGGCTAAAGCAGCGTTCTACAGCCAGCGTGCACACAATCGTACGCTGGCTGTTTGAGTCTTGTACAGCAACTCTTTCATCCAATCACTTCAACACTCGGCTGACCTATGCACACGATTCCTCTTCTCCACAAGAACAGTGTTTCTACGCTCTCTGTCGGCATCACCACAGGTATATTAGGCGTTCTGTTCGATCTTTCTTTTGCTGCACTTATTTTCTCTAACAGTCTGTCAGACTATCTCTCTGCGGGGATTGGCTTTGTTCTTTTTAGCGCGGCAGCGGCCCGAATCATGGTAGCGCTAATGAGTTCATTTCCTGGCATGGTGTCAGATTTAGCGGCCATTCCAACCGCGATTCTCTCTTGGAGTACAGGGATGGTTGTCAGAGAGCTGCCACCCACCGCATCATCAGAAGAGCTGCTAATTACCGTTATTGTAACCATCGCCCTTACCTCTCTGCTCACGGGTCTATTTCTTTGGACATTAGGAGAACTCAAGCTAGGTAATATTGTTCGCTTATTGCCTGACTCGGTGGTAGGTGGATTTGTTGCAAGTAGTGGCCTGCTATTGATAAAAGGGGCTTTTGACATTTTGATAAAGCAGCCGCTAGGGAGCTTGTCACTACAGAGCTTCAGCCAGCCTGAAGTGCTCATACACTGCGCACTAGGGCTATTACTTGCACTTTATTTGGTCGTGATGACTCGTCGCTATCACCAGTCTGTTGTGATTGTCACCAGTCTTTTTGGTGCGATCGCTCTTTTCTATGGCAGCCTATCACTCTCCGGCATCTCCCTGGCCCAAGTCAACACACAAGGGCTCACCCTGGGTATTCCTACCTTGCAAACGACCTGGCAGGTACTGAACTGGTCTGACCTATTGCAGATCAACTGGCGAGCGATTGGCAGTCAGTGGATGTGTTCTGGAACCGTCAGCGTACTCACAGCCGTGCTTTTGCTGATGAACGTGAAGGGAATGGAAGTAGCGATGTCAAAAGACATCGACATCAATTACGAACTCAAAGTAGCGGGCAGTGCCAACGTTTTACTCGGCATGGGTGGTGGCATTCTTGCCTTTCACTCAATGGGTGGATCTATGCTGATGCACCGTCTAGGCGGCCGCAGCCGCTGGGTAACCGTCATTGGAGCAGCGACTTTTGTTCTTCTGCCCCTGGCACTTTCTCCCTGGTTGACCTATTTCCCAACCTCCATTCTGGGCGGGCTGCTGCTCTACCTGGGCCTTTCTTGCTTGTATGAGTGGGTCTGTCGTGCTCGTAAAAAAATGAGCTCTGTAGACTACTGCATCGTGCAGCTGATTTGGGTAGTCAGTGGCATCGTGGGTTTCTTGCAGGCGCTCGCTTTGGGGTGGGCGATCGCAGTCATGCTCCTACTACACCAGTGGCTAACGAGAAAGTAACAGCGCTCTCATCTGGCATTCAGACAAGAGCCATAAGTTAGCCATGAGTCAGCCTTTCGTAGCGCTTAACGTAGCCTCTCGTGCTGTCTAATCGAGATATAGACCATTACTCATAGCAAATGTCATGATGACTGTTGGTTCTAGCAACTTCTCAAAGCCTTTCTCGGCCAATATACTGCCTAGCATCTGCTTTACAGAGATTGATCGGGCTTTTCTTGTGTGGGGCGCTTTAACGCTAATCATGTTTTCGATGGGACAGTTTTCTGCGATGAGCTGGACCACCCAGGCCATCCTGGACGCCGCATTGACAGGTGCAGGCATTGTGGCTACATCGGGGTTGACATGGGCAATCGCCAGCAGTGCGAAACTTCGCTGGGTTGTTTTTCTTTGGGCCGCGCTGATGACAGCAGGCACGATTGCCACCGCCTACGGTATTTTTTACAGCAGCACGTTGATTCTGTTGCATCTATGCTTGCTTTGGCTGGGCCTGTGCTCAATCGGCTATGGAGCCATGGCTATTGGAATGCGCTCTCGCTGTTTTACGGCGACTTGTCTGGTGCATTTGGGTGCAATTGCGGGTCTTGGCTACACATCCAGCTGGCAGTTTTTCAGCAGTGGCCTGATTATGGCATTGACGCTTTTCTTTTTCTCAGTCGTCCCTTGGGACAGGCAAGCTGAGTAATCTCTGATACTCGGTAAAACAATAGGGTTTTCGACGTCCTAAGTAACGTTTACTCAACGATTGCGCCAAACGCTTTACAACTCGCCAGGTAAGCTTGAACATCGCGATAGATTCTATCTACAGTAATTTAATATCTGTTCAGTGGCATACACCAACATCTCACAGGGAAAATACCTGCTCTCTGTTGAAAAAATTCCGCTACCGCCTTTATCAGCACCGCCGCTAACCTTTCCTTTTCCCGCTTATTTTGTCGGCAGTACAGCGCCTAATAATGTAGAAGACGGTATCAACGATGTTGCAAATCCGCAGGGTTGCATTGACCAGATTGCACAGTTTTTGAGCGAGAAAGACTATCCCGAGATTTTGATTGTTGTACATGGCTACAATACAGCGCTGGGATGCTTTCAAACAGATGACTCACCGGGCAGTGGCACTAAGCGATGGTATCAAGATATTAGAGACCATATTGCCCAAAATTGCGATCGCAAAGCTGATGGATTAGTGCTAATCGGCTATCGCTGGCCTTCTGAACAGATTAATGGCGGCGGTAGCGATCGCATCGCAAACAAGTTTCTATATGCGCTCCGGTCACTGCCGACAGCGCTTAAAACAACTGTAGTAACCGCCCTTGCCATACTCGTGACGGCAAGCATCGCGGTTTTAACCGACGGCGTATCTCCTCCTATTGGTGTAGAAATCGCCAGTATCGGCGTCTTGGTTGCGGCAGTACTGGTTGCAGCTTTGGTGATCACACTCTTTCTGATGAGGATAGTCGGCTATCTGCGAGATTCTTACAGGGCGAGTAACTTTGGCGTTCCCGATTTAGTCGAGCTGATTCGGCAAATCGATAAAACGGTAGTGGCGAATCCTAGCTGTTCGAAGAATCGTCGCATTAAGCTGTCGTTTATTGGCCATAGTATGGGCGGCTTTGTGGTGTCTAATACCGTTCGCATTCTCTCAGATGTATTTGATACCAGTGCAATTGGCAATCTGGATACGGGCGATAGTGCAAAAGCGCCGTCGCCAGATATTGGTAATGTTTTTTCGCTCGGGCGGCTTGTGCTGGTTTCTCCTGACATTCCGGCTGAGGCAATTATTTCAAGTCGGGCCAATTTTTTGAGTTCGTCACTGCGACGGTTTGAAGAGACTTATTTGTTTAGTAATGAGGGCGATATGGCGCTGAAGCTGGCCTCTACAGCGGCCAACTATGCCAGCTTTCCAGCGAGAACACGAGAGGGGGGCTATCGGTTAGGAAATGTAGTGGTGCGATCGCCCCTAAAAACAGACCAGAAAGCAGACCACAATCAGCCTCGGTACGGCATTGTGAACCTAGACGCTAGCGCGGCCGAGGGTGAGCAAATGATCGATATGCAACCGCGAGCGGGTCAAAGAGGCGTTGAGCCGACGACAGTAGACTATCGAACGGTAGACTATCGAACCGAGCAGAAAGAAAAAATCGGCGTGTCTTCATTTTTGGAGTATTTGCACATGCTGAAAGACCAGTCCTTGAGCCATCGTCAGCGGAATATCTTGGCACCCGGACAAAAGCCAATTGCTGAGCTGTTTACCGTTTTTGACTGTACGGACTATTACGAGTTTCTGACGGCTAAGGATGGACAGGCCAATAAAAAGGTGGCCTTGCTGAGCTACGGCTTGGGTAAGCGATCGCTCAACTTTTTCGACTACGGTTGGCTGATATGGGCAATGGTCACTGGCCAGATTGACAATCACGGCGGCTATTTTTATTCTGGCGAACCGGATAAAGCACAGCAAAAAAAGCCTGAAGCCTACGTGACTAAGCAGCTAATTTATGGTCTGGCCTGTTTGGGCTTTAGACCTTTTTTAGCGTCTTTATCAAATGAGGCACCAGCGGGCACACAGTCGCTGGCGGTGACTCAGCAAGAGCTGCAAGCGCTCTCCCAACTGTGTGAGTCTCGAAATATTCAGATGCTGTTAGCGGCTGAGCGGTACAACCGAGACGTGTTGGGAATTTGGGATGAGGGCGATCGCGCGGGCTATTAGTTCGAGACACACTATCCTGAGTCATCGGAGAAAGCCTAGATACGGACTCACCCCATCAAAAATTAATCACGAACTCTAGCCTTTGGTCCGGTATTGAGAAAGTTTGGCTATTGGACACATGACGTATGACTAAGAGAGCTTTAGTCATTTGGCACATGGCAACTTTCTGAGCTTTTTTTATGCTCAGCTGTAGCATCTGTCGAGTTGCTGTTGCTATAGTGCGGTGCTCTAGCGAGCTGACCGCCCTCTAGCTAATTTGAAGTTACCAACAGGACGACTGGCTACTTATTGTCTACTTAACGTATGCCTGGATGAATGTCCTGTTTCAACAAGTACTATTTCAACAAGTACTATGACACAACTTTCCAGTTCTACTGAGGTTCCTCAACTCACCAAACTCAAGGTGGAACCTCACCCCCATCATCATGGCGATAGTACCCACACCCACGGCGTCATCGATCCGGAAATAGCGAGTTCTGCCTCAGGAATCTGGGCTGTGAAATTGTCTTTGGTAGGTTTGCTATCCACGGCCATCGTACAGGCGGCGGTATTTTGGCTTTCTGGGAGTGTTGCTCTCCTAGCCGATATGATTCATAACGTAGGAGATGCAATGACCGCCGTACCGTTAGGGGTGGCATTCCTAATCTCTCGACGCAAACCAACACCAAGATTTTCCTATGGCTTTGCCCGGTTAGAAGACTTGGCAGGCGTCATAATTGTGGCGATTGTATTGTTGAGTGCCATCATTACCACCTATGAATCTGTAGAGCGGTTTTACCATCCTCAGCCTCTGCATCATTTGGGCGCCTTAGCCATCGCCGGCTTCGTTGGCTTCATCGGCAACGAAACTGTAGCTGTTTTCCGCGTTCGGGTAGGGCGGAAAATCAATAGTGCTGCCCTGATAGCCGATGGCTACCACGCTATGGCAGATGGGTTGGTCAGTCTGGCGGTATTGCTCAGCGCGGTGGGTGCTAGTTTGGGCTACTCCTGGGTTGATCCGGTGATTGGGTTAGCGATCGCAGCCGTATTGCTCAAAATTGTTTGGGAGTCAGGGCAGACAATTCTTAACCGCTTGCTCGATGGCGTAGAACCAGAGGTCCTAGACTCGCTCCACCATGCCATTAGTCATGTGTCTGAAATTAAAGCGATCGCGGCGCGTGGCGACAGCCGTATCGCAAATCTGCGAGCTCGCTGGCTAGGACATCGGCTCCATGTGGAGATGGACATCATGCTAGCGCCTAACCTTTCCCTCCAGGAAACGCAAGAGATTACTAATACCGTAGACAAGCAGCTAAAATCCCATGTGCCCTACATAGGTTCAACAGTGGTTAGAGCCGTACCTGACACTGGAGACAGAAGAGACAAGCAAGAAAAATAAGAGAGACAAAAGAGACAAAAGCAGTGAGCCTCGATGTGGCCCAGCGCGTTTAGATAAAGAAGATGTAGCCCGGGTTGTTTAGGAAAGAAATTGACTATGCCAACACAACAGAATAAACAGACACGTCAAATTGTGCGTGTAGCCAAGCTTGCGATAGCCATGGTGCTTCTAATCTGGGGCTGCTCTAGTGTGAAGCAAAGTTTACCAACCGATTTGGGACAGAGTTTGCCAACTACAGCAGACTGCACAACCTATGAAGCAGCTTTTGAATTACACCTCGATCCTGTGACCACTAACTGTACTGCTGATTTCCTGGAGGTCACCGCGACAGGTCTTCCTGATTTGACATCTGGTAGTAGCGAAGATCTCCCGATGGTCGGCATCACATCCTGGATCCGAAGAGTTGCGGTTCCCTACGATTATCACTGGCGGATTCCGCTTTCCCCCGATTGGCTAGCTGATCCGGTTGAAGCGAGTGCGCGTGGACCCATCGCAGTTGCAGTTGATGGGGTACCCATTTTTCATTACGAGCGCCGACCTGATGTTTCAACTTCACTCGATAACTACGAGGAGCGCAATGACACCGTTGTGCAGGGCGAATTAGACCAATGCGGAGGCCATTCCGGGCAAGGCGAAGACTATCACTACCATTACGCGCCGGTTTGTTTGATGGATGAGCACAATCCAGAACTCCCGATTGCCTTTGGCCTAGATGGCACCCCCGTCTATTTCGGTGAAGGGGGAGACGACTATTATGGACGGGGTAGATACAGCGACCTGAGTTACCTACCGGATGACGCCCTAGATACTTGCAACGCGCTCCAGCTACCCGAAGGTGAATTTGTCCATTTCACAACCAAAACCCCGCCCTATGTTGTGGGTTGCCATCACGGATCTTTTGACCCTGCACTGCAGATAGAACCTGGCTCTTTCGATGCGCTGGCACAGGGCACACCTAGTCCGCTTGGGGGTAGCTATGGTGAGCCTGTCTCAACACTTGTCACGGATTTTAGAGAAAGTGAAAACGGCGAGTATCGGTTGGCTTTTGATTCTTCAACAACGCCTGGAGCAACCAGCGCAATCTTGTATCGCCAAACTTCAGAAGATTGTTGGGAGTTTGAGTACCAAACGGTTGCAGGTGAACCAGGGCAGACGATAGAAGCCTGCCGACATTAGCGATAGGAGACTGAAAAATAAAAAAGTCTCCTAACCTACTGAAGCACCTCTTTAAGCTTGTGCTGATTCCAAAGATCTTGATACAGGCCAGGCTGAGCAACCAGCTCATCGTGAGTGCCCGATTGGGCAATGTGGCCTTGATCCATCACAAGAATGCGATCGCATGAAGCTGCCGCAGACATCTGATGCGACACAAAAATCACCGTTTTCTTTTGGACCTCATTCGAGAGATTAGCCAAAATCTGAGTTGCGGTCTGATTATCTACACTAGAGAGCGCATCATCGAGAACTAAAATCGGCGCATCGACCAGCAGCGCTCGCGATAGTGCTGAGCGCTGACGCTGGCCGCCAGAAAGGGTGATGCCGCGCTCGCCAACCAAGGTTTTGTACTGCTGGGGAAAATTGAGAATTTCGCCGTGCAGCTGAGCTTCTTTGGCAGCATACTGAACGGCAGGTCGCTCGGCGAGAGGGTCGCCGTAGCGAATGTTGTTTTGAATTGTGGTGCTAAAAAGAAAGCTATCTTGAGGGACGAAGGCGATCGCACCCCTTAAATCCGCCAGCGCTATGTCAGTCACATCGTGACCATCTAGAAACAGCTGCTGCCGATCGATCTCTAACAGGCGAGGCAGGGCCATAGCCAAGGTCGATTTACCTGAGCCGATTGGACCCACCACCGCCACCGTTTGCCCGGGCTCGATTGAAAAACTAACGCGGTTTAAAGCAGTCATTTTCGAGCCCGGGTAGGTGAAGGTTAGGTCCTTTGCCTGCAAGCGACCGATCGGACGAGGAAGCGCGATCGCCCGTGAATTGTCTTGAATTTTAGGCCGAGCCTCGAAAATAGCTTCGATCCGGTCTAAACTTACTTCGCCGCGTTGATAAGCCGTAATTGTGAAACCCAAAAGCGCCGTCGGAAAAACGAGCTGTTGAATATACAAAATAATCGCCACAAAATCACCCGGCGACAGCCGACCGGCAATAATCGATTGAGACCCAATCCCCAAAGCAATTACGAGGCTCAAGCTAGCGAATCCACCTAACAGCGGAAAAAGCGTATTGCGCGTTTTGGCAAGCGCCAGATTAGCGGTCAAAAGCCCTTGATTTCGCCTGGCAAACGCCCGCCGCTCGTTCTCTTCTTGAGCATAGATTTTAACCAGCGAAATGCCGCCCATATCCTCTTGAATCAGATCGCTCAGATTAGAAATTTCTTCTTGGACGTCTAGCTGCTGTTTGCGCAACCGACTGCCAAAGATAGCAACCACACCAAACATCAGCGGATAAACCGCTAGCGAAAAGAAGGCCACGCTCGCGTTTAAGCCCACCATCGTAGGCACGATCATCACATAGGCAAACAGCGTATTTGCCATACTCAGCACGGCAAACCCCAACAGCCGACGAATATTATCGACATCGCTGGTCGCCCGGTTAATCAGATCGCCGATCGTATTACGACCAAAGTAGGCAGGTTCTAATGTCAGTAAATGCTGAAAAATTCTTTGCTTGAGATCAAACTCAACCTGTCGCCCCGCACCAAACAAAAAGATTCGCGAGGCCATACGAATCACCCACATAACACTTGCCAGCAGTAAAACTGCAATGACATAAAGCAGCAGGCGATCGAAGGTAAAAGCAACCGTTAGCTCATCGACAATGTAGCCAATGATCAGGGGAATGGTTACCCCCAGCGCATTGACCACCAGCAACGCTACCAGGCCTAGTGAAACCTGCTTCCAGTGAGGCTTAAGATAGCCAGCGAGTCGGTTAAATTTTGATTGAGCCATGGGAAAGGAAGCAACAGCAAAGGGGCCTCTGCGATGTACACACATAGCCCCTCATTATGTTACACAGGTTACTGATACTTTGACGGAGTGCCTTCAGCAATTCCAGCAGCGAAGTTCGTAAGCAGGTAGCCGTTTTCTTACTAACGCCTAATGCTGTTCAATCTCGATTTAAATCTCGATGCTAGAGTCCCAACCAAAGTTGAAGTCTGGTAGCCAGCCTCGCAGGAAGTAGTACAAAGAAGTCAGCAGCTCATTCCAATAGCGGGTCGTAATTTGCAGTGCGTCAACGCTGGGCAGCAAATCGGGGAGCCTTCTGAGCAAGCTGCCCTCATCTTCAAAGCGAGCCGTATAGAAATCAGTAGGTTTTGCAATCACCTGAAGATTCATTTCTTCGAATGTAAGCGCGGCTCTCGACATCACAATCGCTGGCGCAACAATCACCACCCTGCGGTCGTTTCTGGTCGCGCCATCTTCTCTACGCCGATCGTCGTCGGCAATAATCCCCTGATCAACCAACAGATCCTCAACTTCATCTCCAGCTTCGCGAACGTCAAATCCTGAGTTGTCGATGCGGATATCTGCCGAATTAACGCCGTAGTTAGCGAGAATACCGCGTATTAGATTTCGCTGCGGCGATCCTTCATCACCCGCTCCAGCCGTTACAAAAATAAAGGGCCGCGCGCCTGACTGCTGATAGAGATTTGCCGCGTAAATTAGTCTGGGCGCCAGCGCCGTATTAATAGAAACTTCATTAGGATTTTCAGTATTGGATACTGCCAGCGCTTTGTCGATATCTTGACTGTCGCCCAAGACAACAATAGCAGCGGCTTCGCCCAGGTTTCCTTGAGTCGGAATGTTATCTGTACGACAGACCTCTTCACACACTTCAGCGCGGCTTTCATAGGCGCGGCGAACCGCCTGTTCAGCATCGCTGACCAGCCACTGCGCAGAGAGCGGAATGCTAAAGAAGATAAGAATACCTAGAGCGATCGCAGCAAACCGGCCATTGGGCTTTTTCCAGCCTTCGCTAAGCGCAGCCCCTAAGAACACAATGGCTGCCCCCAGCGGAGTTAGCGGGAATGACAAAATGCGCCAGATAATTTGAATCGTGCCATCGTCGGGGGCTGCAAAAGAGGCGACCAGCAACAGTACCAAAATGACGCCCCCTAGCCACGTGAGGTATTTGGGGTCAATTATTTTCGTCAGAATATACCAGATCAAAAGCCCCACTGAGGCCCAGAGCAGTATACGGGTGAGCAGTACCAGCATTTCCGTCTCTCTATAGGTTGTGGCTTATAGGCTGCGGCTCTTTACTGAACCGACCGGACTTAATTTAACCACTTTTCTCTTGAGTCACACCGTTTTTTTAGAACTGTTTTTTAGAATCGTTCTTCAAAGCGGGTGACGCTGCAACTGCATACCAGCGATGCAGTCCACAGATCATCGTCCATCCGACGACCTGCTTTTGTTGAAGAGTTAAGCACATTCAGCCCATTTCAGCTACAAAATAACCGGAAGCTTTGTGAAAAGCCCCCGGTTATTCCTACATTTTTTGATTTTAGCTAAGCGGTACCGCCTAGCAAAAAGACAGAAATCGCTACACCAGCTTCAGATTAGGATACTCAGCAATCAGCTCATCAGCCGTGAGCGTTTCACCAGAAACCTGAGGCGTCCATAACACCTCTACAGCCATCAGCTTGTCACTAGAAACCGCTCCAATCTGGTTAATCGCTTTTTTGACGTCTTCTGGAGACGTTGTGGATGACGGCAGGTTGAGCTTGCCTTGAGTCGCAACTAAAACAGTCGCAACAATGTATTCCCCAGGCGCTCCGCCCAGCGACTCCATGCCTGCTAGCTCACCAGTGCTACCCAGCGCTGCTTTTGCTTTTGCCTTTGACTGAGACAGCTGAGCATTTACATTGGAGAGCGTCTCACCCGTGAATTTGCTACGCTCAGCGATCGCCAGCTGATTGAAGGCCTGCTCGGCGGCCAACAGTCTGGTTTGGTCAGACTCAACGTCAGCGTAGGCCCAGTATTCAGGGTGGCGCAGCAGAGAAAGCGTCGTCTCTTGCAGCACTTTAGTCAGGCCAGCGGTTGTACCTGTATCAGCGGTTTGGGCGAGGGTATTGAGTTCAGCCTGTAGCTCGCGGGCCTGGGCTAGCAAGCCAACCTGCAAACGAGCAACTGATACCACAGGATTACTGCTAGCCGTTTCTAGGCTGTCACCACCGACACCGGCTTCACGGAAGCTACGGATGAGGAAGTTGGCAACGGCGATCGCAATAAAAATGCCAAACAGACCACCCATACCACCGCCAAATCCGAAGAACGGCATGATGAATGGAAAGCCAAAGCCACCGCCAGGATAGTAGCCACCGCCATAGCCACGGCCACTATAGCTAGAGGGAGCCCTTCGACTGGGTGAAGAGTAGGAACGGCTAGGCGCACGAAAGCTACCGCCGCCCATACGACCACCGGATCTAGCAGCGAGGGCACCGTCGGCCTGAGAAAATATCAGGAGGGCAGCCAAAGAGAAGACAAAACAGCTTTTCCAAAAAGTCTTGAATCTTTTCTGGAACTGCTGCTGGAATGACTTACTCAGGGATGTAAAGATCTGAGCTTTTTTAGGAGCAAACATGTCTCTGGAGTTTTATCAGCTTATTTTCATTTACTGTAGCGCTTTTTCATAGCGCAAGGTGGCACGAAAAACCCACCAAAAGGAAGGGATTGCCGTACTCATAGCAGTCGCTACATAACCCCATTGAGACCATCGCCAAACAGCCGCTACAAAAGAGGGGCGATCGCTAACCACCGCCCACAATAGTGACAATTTCTAAGCGGTCGTTTGCTTGCAAAGCCGTTGACTCCCAGAGAGGGCGGGCTAAAATTTCGCCGTTGTACTCAATGGCAATCAGCTGAGGGTTGAGGCCGACTTGAATCAAAAACTCAGGCAGCTTCGTGCCCAAGGGACAAGTTTTAGATTCACCGTTGACTTGGAGCGCGATCGCGTCTATAGAACTATCCATAAACCTTAAAACTCGAAAGGAAACATAGAAACATCGAGGCTCTCAAGGATACCGCACAAGATAATTGCATAGTTTACGATCGATTAAGTGACCGCTAACAGATGACCAATCAAATCACTGCTAACAGATGACCGCTCATTAGATGACTGGAGATGACTGGCCAGTTTGCTGTACCAGAGACTGTGCGATCGCTGTTGGATTATCGGCCTCCATCAGCGCCCTAACCACAGCTACTCGCGTCGCCCCAGCAGCCAGCGTAGGGCCTAAATTCTCAGCGTTCAAACCCCCAATCGTAAACCACGGCATTGTGGCATGCTCAGCCGCGTAGCCCACATACTCATTACCCGCAGCGGCCTTGCCTGGCTTAGTGGGCGTAGCATGAACCGGACCAACGCCAATATAGTCAGCGTCCTCATCGATCGCCCGTTTTAGCTCTTGAGGATTGGTGGTAGATCGGCCTACGATTTTATCTGGCCCCAAAATCTGCCGGGCCGCTAGCATCGGCATATCTTGCTGACCCAAATGCACCCCATCCGCGTCCGCTGCCGCCGCAATATCCACCCGGTCGTTCACAATAAAAAGCGCATCGTAGCGGTGACACAACGCTCTCATCTGTTGCGCAATACGTAGCCTTTCCTCGTCGTCCGCTGATTTTTCACGGTATTGCACGATGGCAATCCCCCCCTTTAGAGCAGCTTCCACCACACCCAAAATATCGGGCACAGGAGAGGTGACTAAATAAGTACGAGCTGCCATCAGCTGACGAAACCGCTGCGATTTCACCGACGGTGTATCTCGTGCATTGAGTGCGACTAATGGCTGCATCAGCTGAGTGTCTAGTGCGTACAGCTGATAGCGCATTTGCTTGCACTCAGCAGCCATTTTTTGGCTGTGCAGCTTGCCATATTCTTCCAGCACGCGCAGCGCTTCTTGGGTACGTGCCAAATTGACCTGTAAAACATCCGCCAGGCTGTCGCGCTGGGTTTCTTGTGGATGCGTAATCGCAGTCCCCAAGTCGCCCGGTGCATCTCTAGCGGCTCTGATATCGGGAGTATGCCACTGACCGACAGATTGTCGTAAGTGCTTTATCTGAGCTGTCTTAGCCTGATCGTTTAGAGCAAAACGACACCACTCTTCAATAATTCGCAGACCTTCACGGGCCCGGTCTAAATTAGCATCTAAAATTCGGAACAGAGCCGTGCCGTTCGATATCGATTCAGCCAGAGAATCAACAGCAGCAGCGGTGGAAGTTTGGTTAGCGAGAAGGGAAGACTTTGTATGAGAAAAGCTTGATGCGTCAGGTGAAGAGTCAACTGTACTCTCAATTGCCCATTCGGGTGCCACGTTTGCCCCCCGATCAGACGTCAAACTACTCAGGGAATCAGGGACATCGCTTGAAGACATACAGCGCAGCAGGAAGATTGGAATAAGAAACTATCTCTATCTTATTGAGCTTATCAGGCTTTCATATAGCAAAGTAAGAATGCATCCTTACTTTGCTAGTCGAGTTGCTCTTTGCTACACAACGGTTTCAGCCGCTGATAGTAATGTTCTAAGCAACTTGACAGATGCTATGAGCTCGAACGCCAACGCAAACGTTCAGTGTTGATAGCTTGGAGCACGGCTCAGACAACAGCACTGCAGCAGCGTACTACTACAGATTTTGAACTACAGAATTAAGACATGGGAGCCATCTCATCGCTGAGCCCTTTGTCGTCGTAGGACTTGGCTAAAAAGAACCTGGCTAAAAGCAGCACCTGTGAGCAAACTTCGTCTGCGTCAAGCTGGACTTGCATAAGTTCAAGAATTGATAGCTTCAAGACGCTCAAGTGGCGCTCAAGCGACGTTCAAGCGTATCTAAGGTCAATTTTAATTGATATACTCGACGGTAATTGATCGACCAATCAACACTTCCACGGGCCATTCTTTCAGACCGCATTTTCAGGGTTTATTCGCGAGAGCGAGGTTACATATGTTGAACAGAATGTTGTGCAAATATTCCTACGTAGCACTGGCCATAGTCGCTGGCGGGCTATTGAGCGAACCAGCCGTGAACGCCGCGGTAGCTCAGAGTATTGGCCAAGGGGATGGAACGGGCGTAAGCCAGACAGTTTCACCTTCTAGAACAGTTGCCAATCGCCTTGAGCCAGAAGAATCAGCTGCAGCCTACCAGACGCTGTATGTAGATTCAGCAGTGGGTAGCGACAGCGCCAATGGGATTGAAGCAGAGCCCTTGCGAACAGTCACCAGAGCCTTAGAAGTTGCTCCGCCCAATACTGTGATTGTGCTAGCACCGGGGCGGTACTCACAGGGAACTGGAGAAGTCTTTCCCCTACAGCTCAAGCCAGGCGTAACTATTCAAGGGACACCTGGATCTAGCGAGCGAACCGCCATTATTGAAGGGGGCGGCGAATTCAACAGCCCCAGTCGCTCTCAGCAGAATGCAGCCATCGTTGCGGCTGATCGAGCGGGCATTGCTCAAGTAGCGGTTTCTAATCCTGACGGCTACGGCGTCTGGATAGAATCAGCAAGCCCCACTATTTTAGAAAGTGCGTTTGTCGGCAACCGTCAGACGGGTATTTACGTGGTTGGAGGATCGCCTCGCGTACATGGCAGCTACTTCTCAGGGAATCAGGTCGCTGGGCTAATTGTATTTGGCGCTTCTAGTGCTAACATTCAGCGCAATATTTTCGACGGGACCGGAGATGCAATTCGAGTATTAGACGGGGCAACACCCGAGATTGTTGGCAATCGGATGACGAACAACGACGCTAGCGTTGTCTTAATTGGGGATGCGCAGCCGGTTATCCGAAACAACCAGATCGTGGGTAATCGCCAAAACGATGTTGTTGAGGTTTCAGCAGGCACGGAGAATCTTTCGACGCCAGCAGAGCTTGCAGTAGAACGTGAAGTAGGTGAAGTAGGTGAGGTCGCGTTCACAGGAACGATTGAATCAGACGCCGTTGAGGTGATTGCGGAGCCCAAGCCACCGGTAGCCGAAACCGTCCAAGCGCTGACCCCTATAGCGAACAACACGGTAGCGAACAACATGGAAGACAGTGCAGCTGTGGAAATCGCGGTAGTCTCGGAACCGCCTGTCTCGGAAATGCCCATCTCGGAGCCGCTTATCTCTGAACCGCCAGTCTCTGAACCACCCATCTCAGAACCACCAGCATCTGAGCCACCAGTCTCTGAACCATTAGCCAGCGAGCCTGCTACCAATGAAATTCCAGCGGGGGCACCAGGCGCTGCGCTGCAAGCACTGCGCTCAGGCTTAGCGCTGGGTCCCAGGGCTGTCACAGGAGAGAATCCAGAAGCGGGCTCACTCATTCGCAATCGTCGCCGCCGACCGACCGAAAGTACGCCAGCCCCCGAAGCAAGGCCCGCTCCGCCTGTGAACAACAATCGTTTGGCCGTTCCTAACACATCGATTCCAATTGGTAGCGGGTCTAGCGCTATCTTCTCACCGCCCAGTGGTGGTAGCAGCGCACCGCCCGCCCCTCCTTCTAGAGCGCAGGCTTTGGGCTTGTACTATCGTGTCTTTGTAGAGGCTAGCGATCCTTTTGTACAAGACGGCGTCAGACAGGTAGTGCCGGATGCTTTTCGGACCCAGTTTGAAGGGCGTACGGTCATGCAGGTAGGCGCTTTCCCAACAGAGGGAGAGGCAGAAGACCGTAGACGACTGTTAGAGGACAACGACTTTGACGTGCGCGTAGAATACATCCGTTAAAAGATCATACCGAGATCGAGCCGATTGACGTCAGCAGCCAACAGTGAAACACAGCTGGTGGCTGGCGGTTTTTCGACTGTTGTTGAATCTGCGCTTGTATATGAGCTTTTGTTGCTTGCGAAGAGCAGCGTGCTAGGAGTGATAGATGCGATAGCAGCACTTTGTGGCACCTGAGTCAACTGACTGATGAGATCAGCTGACTTGTCAAGTAACAGTGCCTGACGTTGGTAGCTCACAAAATATCCCCAGGGTAAAGCACTCACACGTTCTGGAATAATCGGCAACCGAATAGCGTTTATTTGTAAAGGCTTAAGCGTAATTAAAACAACGGCAGGCTGTGTAGCAGCGCCTTCTACGTCGGCGTTTTCTAAGTCAGTAAAAGGGTTCGCCGATGACCTGAGCCCTATCAGCTGATAAGGTTCAGCGGTCGGAACCACTTGAATCAGACGCATGTTTAGCGATATCTCACCGACGAACTGCCCTCTTCTGGTGAAGCATTCTAAATGAGTATGTGTCTTGGTCGTGCTCACTCGCAACAGATAGCGATTATCTATCGCGATTACTTGCAAAACATTGGCACACAAGGCAGTCAGCAAGGGCCCAGTGAGCGTAATAGACCGCCGTCGCTGATGGCCAGATCGAGCAGAAAAAGCCCCCACCATTCCCTGCGATATTCGCACAGAATTCTGTTGTTCTTTAGAGAGAGGTGTTCTTTTTGAAGATGTTTTTTTAGACAGTGCAACAAACCATCGGCCTGTGGGAGAAACGGTAATCCAGCAGGGGTTGCGAAATCTCGCAATCGATAGCAATTCTTTCCGATGCGTGAGCAGATGAAGCGCATGCGATGTAATCAAACAACAGCCCTGAGGCACTGTGATAAGAGACTCAACAGGCGCGGTGATGCCGTAGGACGAGATTGAAGTCGCCGTCTGAGAAAGAGAAGAGCTGGGCAGCGTCACAGGTAGAGCAGGTAACGCTGAAGGATCGGTAGCCGCGGGCAAGCTTTGAAGCGCCACAAGCATATCGGCAGCGGTAGCGAATCTTTGTTGAGGCTGTTTATGTAGAGCGACAGAGAGTAGCCGCTGGGCCGCTGAGTTTAAGCTGGGTGGAAAATGAACAGATTGTTTTTGATGCGCTTTCTTCAGCACGGCAGCAGAGCCAGAAAAGGGGCGATCGCCGGTCAGAAGCTCGTAGAGCATGACACCAACCGAGTAAAGGTCAGCAGCAGGCGAAGCCTGACCTTCAAATCGTTCGGGCGCGGTATAGGTAGGCGAGCCCACTTCTCGCAGAGACCGATTGGACTTTGAGACAAAGTGAGCACTGCCAAAATCGCCAATTTTTACGCTGGGAGTTTTTATGCTGGGAGCAGTCGGATGATGTTTAGCCGAAAGATAGGTGAGAAAGATATTTTCTGGCTTTAGATCGTCATGAACAATGCCGCGCTGATGAAGGTAGCTGAGACCTAACAGCAAATCGCCAATTAGCGCTTTGGTTTCTGGTAGAGAAAAAGGGGTGGCCGTTTTGAGGGTGCCGTTTAGAAGCGATCGCAGGGTCCCAGCTTCGCAGTAGTCTAAGACCAGCAGGTAGCTTAACTCATCCTGTGCGATCGCTCGGCAGCTCAGCACATTGGGATGCTTCAACCGCCTCATAATCACCGACTCTTGAGAGGCTATTTCTCTGACGTGCCGAATTTGCTTAATTGCGACCAAGCGACCGCTACGGCGATGAACTGCACAGTACACCTGAGCATATTCACCTTGGCCTACCAGTGCCAGCAGGCGATAGTCCGCAAGCAAATCGGCCTTTGACTGAAATTCTGTGCTGAAGCTTGAACCGAATGCTGACACTATGACTTAGTTCACTGATATCGATGTCACCTGCTGGCTATCTTACCTAGTGAGGTATTACTGGCTAAGCGATTGCCTACGCTAGTACAGCGGCACAGTCGAATCGATTTTACGGCTATAGGCGTCAATTCCACCTGTCAAGTTCTTAACGTTCGTAAAGCCTTGACCGAGCAGCCACTGGCACATCTGAGCGGAGCGCATGCCCAGATGACACATCACAATAGTTTCTGCCTCAGGATCGAACTGAGCGTGGATATTACCTGACCAAGCGGGGAACTGGCTCAAGGGCAGATTGACAAAATTTGGAACGCTCGCGACTTCTACCTCGTGTGGCTCGCGCACATCAATCAGCTGAAGGGTGTCAGGTTCAGCAGCCATTCGTTGAGCTAGGGTCTCTACATCCGTTTCAGGAAGCACCGAAGGTGTGTTTGGCATTAGTTTCGTAATAGCTTAACTGTAATAATTATGGCACTTAGGCGACCTCACAGAACGTATGACGCTTACGATTGAAGCAGATACCAAGCACTTAGCCAACGCATAAACATGAAAAGCTATGGCTCTAGTTGCTGACGCACCTGTTCAACAGATAGGTCCAGCGTCGCAGCAATCTGCTCAGCACTTAAACCCATTTCTTTTAGCTTAATCACCGCTTTAGTTTGCGTTCTCTCTGCCCGCCCTCGTTCTTGCTCAATCAGCTCCGCACCCCAGAGCAGCATCTGATTATTTTCATCCCACCAGCGCAGCCATAGTCCAGAGCGATCGTGGCGAACGCCTTCCCAAACTCCCAAAAAAACGACATCAGGTTCAGCATCCAACTGAACCGCAGGCGGATCACTTTTTCGGGTTGGTGTTGTAACCATGAGCTAGCCCAAAAGAAAGTACATACGTTTTGTTCATTCTACGTCTATTGACTCAACAGCGTCATGTGATCTCAACGCCTAGCTCATTGGCTAAGAACGCCCACTTATCGGTTGCTTCTTCAATCTGCTTTGTGGTGGGCTTGCCTGCACCGTGGCCCGCTTTGGTTTCAATCCGAATAAGAACAGGGTTGTCTCCCGTATGGGCAGATTGAAGCGCCGCTGCGAACTTAAAGCTGTGCGCAGGCACTACCCGGTCATCATGATCGGCGGTTGTGATCATAGTTGGCGGGTATTGGGTGCCCGATTTGAGGTTATGCAGCGGGGAGTAAGCATAGAGAGCCTTGAACTCTTCTTCGTTTTGAGGTGAGCCGTAATCAGATTCCCAGGCCCAGCCGATGGTGAATTTGTTGAAGCGCAGCATATCTAGCACGCCGACAGCTGGTAGGGCTGCGCCGAACAAATCGGGCCGCTGAGTAATACAGGCACCGACGAGCAGGCCACCGTTGCTGCCACCTGCGATCGCTAGCTTCTCAGGCTTTGTATACTTCTGTTCTACTAGCCACTCACCCGCACTAATAAAATCGTCAAAAACATTTTGCTTATTCGTCTTAATGCCCTGCTGATGCCAGGCTTCACCATATTCACCACCGCCTCGTAAATTCGCTACGGCATAAACGCCGCCCATTTCTAGCCAAACAACATTGCTGACTGAAAAAGCGGGTGAAAGAGAAATATTAAAACCGCCGTAGCCATAGAGCAAGACAGGATTTTCACCAGTGAGCGCCAGTCCTTTTTTTGCCGTAATAAACATGGGAATTTTAGTGCCATCTTTACTGGGATAAAAGACCTGCTGTGTCTCATACGCATCCGGGTCAAAGGGAATAGTAGGCTCGCGGAACAGAGTGCTTGTGTCCGTTGTCATATCGTAGCGATAGATGCGGCTAGGCACGGTATAGCTAGTAAAACTGTAAAAGGTTTCTGTGTCGCTACGCTTACCGTTGAAGCCGCCAGCTGAACCGATTCCAGGCAGCTCAACCTCTCGAACGGGTGCGCCAGAGAGATCGAAGATCTTGATTTGGGTGTAGGCGTCCTTTAGATAGTCAGCAACAAACTGTTCATTGAGAACGCCCACGGATTCTAGCGTTTCTTCCCTTTCAGGAATCAAGGTCTGCCAGTGCTCTTGCTCAGGCTGAGCAATGTCGATAGCAATCACCCTGCCCTTGGGGGCATCTAAGTCAGTCTGAAACCAGAAAATAGTGCCCTGATTATCAATCAGACTATACTGCGCTTCAAAGTCAGAGATAAGTTCAACCACTTCAGCGGCTGAATCTTCTAGATCTTTGTAAAACAGTAGATTTTTAGGTTCAGTCCCTCGCCAAACAGAAATAATCAGATAGCGTCCATCTTCTGTAACGCCGCCAGCAAAGCCCCACTCTTTTTGATCGGGGCGCTCATAGATCAAAGTATCTTCAGACTGCGCAGTGCCGAGACGGTGATAGTAAAGCTTTTGATAGTAATTGACGTCTTCTAGCTTGCTCTGTTCGTTGGGCTCGTCGTAGCGGCTGTAGAAAAAGCCCTGGTTATCGTGAGTCCAAGAGGCACCCGAAAATTTCACCCACTTGACAATATCCTCAGTATCTTCACCAGTTTCAATGTTGCGAACGTGCCACTCGACCCAGTCTGAACCGGCTGTAGACAGGCCATAGGCGATGTACCTGGCATCTTCGCTAATCGCAGTCCCAGAGAGCGCAACCGTTCCATCTTCCGAAAAAGCGTTTGGATCGAGCAGAACGGTGGGCTCTGCGTCGAGCGTAGGCAGCGTGTAAAGAACAGATTGATTTTGTAAACCGTTGTTCTTGTAGTAAAAGTAGCGGTTAGCTTTTTTGAAGGGAATGCCGTAGCGCTCGTAGTTCCACAGTTCGGTGAGGCGAGCGTTTAGCCGATCGCGCCCAGGCAATGCATTGAGATAGTCAAAAGTAACCTCGTTTTGTGCAGCGACCCAGTCGGCTGTTTCTGGCGTATTGGGATCTTCAAGCCAGCGGTAGGGATCGGCAATTTCGACGCCGTGATAGGTATCGGTTTGGTCAACTTTGCGAGTGGAGGGATAGGAGAGAGGCATGGGTAAGGTCGGTAGGTTTTATCTACGCTAGGAAAAGGCCAAAGGATGCGTACAGCGATACCTGAGCAATCACTATTTAGGATAATCGACAGTTTCTAAGACGAGATCAGCCATTTTTTCAGCGGCTCCAGCAGGGCCTCTGAGGGTGCGGAGAGTAGTGCGCATATGTTCTAGCTTTTCAGGATGCTCTAAGTAATCTAAAGCAAGCTCAGCAACTTCGGAAGCGGTGATAGGGCCGAACAGTTCTGGAACCACCTCGCGCTTGGCCCAGATATTTGGCCAGGCAAACTTTTTGCCAGATTTTTTAAGCGTGTTGACGATGATGGGGTTGATGACCTTGCGGGCGATCGCACCCACGCCCGGCAACCTAGCGACCAACCCCGGCCAGCCATCAGCCAAATGCAAAAGCCCCAGCCTTTGCGTAGCTAGCAACACAATCATCGGCGTGGACAGTGCCCCCAGCTGAGCTGTATTTGCGCCCACGGTAGTCAGGCAAAGCTGGCACTGCGAAAACAAATCTAGCGCGGGAAACCGCTGCCAAAGGTAGATTTTGGGACCCTCGCTTAATTGCCAATAAGGCAGAGCGTTGTCGGGTTCGTGCAGGGTAGCAACAGGCGCTTCAAACAGCTCCATCGCGGAGTTGATAGCAGGATCTGTATAGGCAGTAAGTTCAGCAAGGGTGAGGTTGGGTGCAACGCCGACAATATATCGGGCACTCGGTCTGTGGGTGTGGAGTAAGTGTGCGATCGCAATCAAAAGCGGTACGCCCGGTTCCAGCTTGGCTGGTTTAGAGCCCGGCAGCAGCCCAATCATCTCTGCATCTGAAGCACAGCCAATCCGATCGGTAATTTCTGCGCGCGAGGCGATCGCCTGCACATCGGCCATCAAATCGCCCACCACCGTAAACTTTTCCTGGTGGGCTTCCGGCGCTTTTTCACGCAGGCTAGACTGCATTACTCCAAAGCGATCAATCAAGCTGGGCCAGCGAGCATCCCACTCGGCATAGGTAACCGTGCGGTAGCCCAATCGCTTAGCCACCATCACCGTGTAGAGCTGGTCACCGCCTAGAAAAACGACAACGCCTTTGGGATGCCAGTCCCAACCATCGGCAGTTTTACCCGTCAGCACAAAAGGAAAGAAGTGAGCAGCGCTTTGCACGCGGCTGACTTCAGGATAGCCCTTTAGAATTAAAGGCTCTTTACCAGACGCGTGAGGGCAAGGCGAGAGCATAACAGAAATGCGGTGATGCGGCGCTTTGGTATGGAGGGCACGAACGACGGGTTTGACCCAGGTAGCGACTTCGCCAGGACCGTTGGCGAGGATAACGATATCAACAGGAGGTGCGATCGCGCTAACCATCGCCGCATCAGCCGGAGTAGAAACAGTAGGCATAGCACCTGCCAAATTCGTGATTAAAACCTCTTAGACACGTTAGCCTATTACAGTTGTTTTGCTCTTAGCTAGCGATTTATCTGTGACTCTGCCTGACGCAAATTCTTCTGATACCGTCCGTAACCTGCTCGAAGCCGTTGCTAGTGGCGCTGTTAGCCCAGAGCAGGCCGCTCAGCAGCTGCAATCTGAAACGCAAACGCCCAAAACGCAGCGCTATGAGTCCGTCGGCAGCTTTGCCAAAATTGACCACGATCGAACAAAGCGCACAGGCTTTCCAGAGGTGATATGGGGACAAGATAAATCAGCAGCACAGATTGTTGCAATTATGCGAGCGATGGAACAGCAGTGCGCTGTCATTATGGCAACGCGGGTAGAGGCAAAAAAGAGCGAAGCCATTCAGGAAATGCTGCCACAGGCGACTTATTTTGAGCTAGCCAGAATTTGCGCCATCGTGCAGAAAAACGCTCAGCCCATGCACCCAGGAAGGCTCAGCATCTTAACGGCAGGAACAGCAGATCTGCCCGTAGCTGAGGAGGCGGCCGTCACCGCAGAGCTGTGTGGGTTTAACGTAACTAGGCTGTGGGATGTTGGCGTCGCAGGCATTCATCGGCTTCTGAGCAATCAGCATGTGATTGACCAGTCGGATGTGCTGATTGTGGCAGCGGGGATGGAGGGTGCGCTGCCGAGTGTGGTCGCTGGGCTAGCGAGCTGTCCGGTGATTGCGGTGCCGACAAATGTAGGATACGGAGCCAGCTTTCAGGGGTTAGCGCCACTATTGACAATGCTAAATAGCTGCGCGGCAGGAATTGGCGTAGTGAATATAGACAACGGATTTGGAGCGGCGATCTTGGCCGGGCAGATTCTGCGGGTGGCAGCAAGAATATAAAGATAGTAGGACAGCGCGTAGACCATCTATAGGTGAAGTAGTCAGTATAGCCAGTGGACAGCTGAAAGTTCGTGACAACAAAGTAGACGATATTTTAGGTATCGATAAGTGCTTACTTCGTTAAACTATGCATTAAAGAGAACTGCCATTCGAACAAGATATCGGCGACAGTACAGTTTTCCTGAGTAGCGCTAGTTAAACTAAGCGACTCCTATGACTCATCCAAAACTACAAGAAATCTTGGGAAAATTACAAAAGCACTTGAAGTTCGTCTACAAGAATAGGCTGGTTTCCCTTGTACTGTTCGGTTCTCAAGCTAGGAAAGAAGCTAATGGCAACTCTGATATTGACGTCCTTATTGTAGTAGCAGGACCGCTAGATGTTCCGTATGAGAGCGAGCGACTCAATGACTTTATCGCTGACCTTTGCCTTGAGTACGATGTCTTACTGTCCTGTTTGTGGACAGAATCCCAAGAATGGAAAACACGGCAAAGCCCTTTACTGATAAATATTCATAGAGAAGGCATCGCTGTATGAGCGAAGAGCAAGCATTACTAATTTGAAACAATCGCTCGTGCAGAAGAGTTCATTCAACTCACTAAACAGCTTTAGTGAGCAACTACTTTTAAGCATGAGCAAACTTTAGAGTAATACCATTGAAGTCGCTGATTTTTGCTACTGCTAAGAATACAAGAGAATTTAATAACTTTTTCTGGCTAACCTCTGAGATTTCCTAATATCTATAGAGTGTCACTCTGGTGTGCGTCTATAGCTTTTGAAGCGTTGCTCAGGACACTGGCTACATAATAGCTTTGACAATCGCTAAGCAAAAGCCATTACATGATGACTCAAGGAGTGTTGGGCCACTGTTTTGGGCAAAAGGACTAAGCGTTTGATAATAAGCATTTGGTGAATTGTGTGCGGTTAGAGCGGGGCATGCCGCCGCTATCAAGACTAATCGCTAAAGTGGTAATCTCACGCTAGTCCTGTCTGTTGTCTCTCCACCAGTTGAATAAACAATAGACCACAAAGTCAGCTGAAACACCTGACTTGTCGAAACAGATAGTTAGTTCATCGGTGGCTATATTGAGAATGCCAATGGCTATATTGAGAATGCCAAGTTGTAAGCTACGCCATGTCATCTCAGCTCAGCCCTGCCCAAATCCGTGCACTCCAGGCTCGCGTTGCTGAGCTAGAGGCAGACAATCAGCGACTGCGAGCATCTGAGTTTAAGAAGGAAGCAGACCAGGAGCACGCACAGTTACTAACTACCGTGGCACGGGTGGCGAATTTGCTGCTTAGGTCGCCTGATTATACTGCTGTATTGTCAGATGTGGTGAGACTGCTAGGAGACGCCGTGGAGTGCGATCGCTGCGGCATTGGTGAGAATGTCATCCATCCGATTTCAGGTGCCGAGGCCGTGAGCATTCGACCTGAGTGGGAATGGCGTGCGTCAGGAATATTGCCTTCGGAAACATTCAGTCCTCATGCTGATCGGCTTTATCTTCGGGAAGATGCGCCCAATATTAACGCCAAGCTGCTTCAGGGTGAAGTCGTCAATTGTTTGGTTAGCGATTTACCAGAGCCAGAGCGTAGCCTGCTTGCGAGTCAGGGCAATACTGTTGAGTCGTTCGTTCCTATCTTTGTCAATCAGCAGGTTTGGGGCTTCATTGGTTTTGATAACTGTACTGAATCGCGCCTCTACGACGAAGCCGAAATTGCCATTCTGCAGGTGGCTGCCGACAGCATTGCCGCTGCCATTGAGCGTGACCAAGTTCAGCAAGAGCGGGAGCAGGCTATTCAACAGCGGGCGGCTGAGCTTGCCGAACATAACCGAGTATTGCAGGGGCGTGATCGCATCCTAGAAGTCACTGCTACCGCAGCTAACGCCCTGCTGACTACCGAGTGCCTAGACGATGGCGTCAATACTGCGCTGCAGATCATCGGCGAAAGTTTGGATACAGATCGGGTCACAGTTATTGAAATCGAACCCTTCGATGCTACCTCCAACTTTTCCTTAGTCGGTTGGGCAGCGATACATGAGTGGCATTCGTCTTATGCAGACTCTCAGCTCCTGAATCCCAGTTTCAACAAAGGCACCTTCGACGGAATGGAGGTCTTACTTGAGCGTGGCTTAAAGGGTGAAAGTGTAAGCTATCTCACAGAAGAGCTGTCTGAACCTTTCCGCAGTGGTCAGGTTGCCGTTGGCGTGAAGGCACTCCACACAGTCCCCATTTTTGTAGAGGATCAGTTTTTGGGGGTGTTAGGGATTGATGACTGTCGCGAAGCCACTCACCGCAGTCAAGCTGAGCTAGCGGTCTTGAAAACAGCGGCAGCCTGTATTGGCAGTGCGATTCAGCGCGACCGAACCCAAAAAGTCCTCGTCGAAGAACGCTTGCAGGCCGAAACTGCGCTCATTCGCGAACGGAACCGATTTGCCCGCGACATTCACGATGTGCTAGCCCAAGTGTTTACAGGCGTACTCATTCAGCTGGAAGCCACTAAACGCAAAATTGGCAACGGTCAGCGGGCGATCGCTCAAGACCACATC
The DNA here is from genome assembly GCA_937911865.1 of uncultured Synechococcus sp. GTDB lineage: Bacteria > Cyanobacteriota > Cyanobacteriia > Phormidesmidales > Phormidesmidaceae > Phormidesmis. The sequence goes on along the minus strand of CALDSK010000292.1, from coordinate 9,105 downwards.
GCCCGTGCCCGCAACCTGGCACAATCCGGTCTTAACGACGCTCGCCGCTCGGCTCGCGCTCTGCGTCCCGAGTCGTTAGAATCGAACGATTTGCCCGCAGCACTTCAGCAGCTAGCGCAGCAGATGGTCAGCGACGGCGAGGTTCATATTCGGGTGGAGATTGACGGCACCGCCTCCCCGATCTCTGGCGACGTTGAAGACAATTTATTGCGGATCGCTCAAGAGGCCGTGACCAATGCTTTACGCCACGCAGCTCCAAAATCAGTTATTCTGCAACTGCGGTTTGCACCTGATCAGCTTTGTCTGCAAATCAGTGACGATGGTTGTGGCTTCGACACCAAGCTGAACGTAACAAATGGCTTTGGGCTTTTGAGTATGAAAGAGAGAGCACAGTTTGTCGAGGGTGAGTTTGGGCTAACTAGCGAGATGGGCCGAGGAACAACCGTTACGATTATTGTGCCAATGGAAGTGGTTGAATGAGTTTGATCAAGATTCTCATCGCCGAAGACCATGCTGTGGTTAGCCAAGGATTAGCCTCCATCCTTCAAGATGAGGTTGATATGAGTGTGGTTGCGCAGGCTCGCGACGGTCAGGCAGCAGTTGAGCTATTCCGCCAGCACCAGCCCGATATCGCCCTGATGGATTTACGCATGCCAAAGCTGGATGGCGCTGATGCAATCACTCAAATTCGCTCAGAATTCGCCACCGCTCGCATCATTATTTTGACCACCTACGACGGCGATGTCGATATTTACCGGGGTCTACAGGCCGGTGCCCAGGGCTACCTGCTCAAAGATATGACCGCCGAAGAGCTAATCGAAGCAATTCGACTGGTGCAGAAAGGGAAAAAGTACATTCCCCTAGCCGTTGCCGCCAAGCTCGCAGAGCGGCTAAATAGCGAAACCTTGACCGAAAGAGAACGACAGGTGCTACAGCTTTTGGCAATGGGGCGACACAATACTGAAATTAGCGCAACCCTTTCAATTTCGGAGCGAACGGTCAAATTTCACCTCGGCAATATTTTTGGCAAGCTTGGGGTGAGCGATCGCACTCAGGCCGTTATTCAAGCGCTAAAGCGCGGTTTTGCCCAGCTAGAGCGCTGACCATAACCTCACAAACAGAGCGTTACCTGGACATTAATACAGCTAAAGGCTGAATAGCCGACCAGTGTAAGCTAGCGAGCTTTTACGTACTGTAAACGCATTCTAAAGCCGGTACAGTTTGTGTCTTTTCACAGCGAAATCAGCCAGGTCATCCCCCCACTCAACGAGCACGATCACCTACAAGGGTCACCCCAAAGCTCGCTAGTGCTGATGGAATATGAGGACTACCAATGTCCTCAGTGCCAACGGGCAAATGAACTTGTCAAAGCGATTCAACAGCAGCTTGCCGATCAGTTTTGTTTTGTGTTTCGTCATTTTCCGCTGAGAGCGTGATCGCTGCAAATTGCTGAAAGCGCCGAAGCTGCCGCCGCTCAGAACAAGTTTTGGGAAATGCACGATCTGTTGTTACAAAATCAACAACAGATTGAAGACAGTCATTTGGTCGAATATGCAGACAACATGGCGCTAGACGTTCCCCAACTTCTACGTAAGCTGGCTGACCATATCCACCTCAGCAGAATTCAAACAGACATCGATAGCGGTCATACCTAACTCACAAGCAGGCGTTGAGATTTTGGGAGACTGTGGCACTCAACCTTTAGCTATTGGAACAACTCAAGAAGTTACTGATACAGGTTGTTTCTTTGTGCAATCCCATGAAAGTTGCCTTGAGGATTACGAATTGTTTCGCGTTGAAAATGGCTATTTTTATCCTGGCTTTCGCACAGAAAACATGTGCACGCCTGCAGGCCGACCCACGAGCACGCAATCTGTTGGTGCCAGGAAAGTTCGCTAAGTTTTAGAGTAAGCAAAATCGTGCTTGTCAACATTTAACAAAGGTGGTGATTCGGCCTCAATCAGATTCATATAGTTTCACAAAAGCATTCTCTCTGTCAGTTCTCTAGTCAATTAAAAATTTTATTCTTTAGGAGGAAACAATGACAAAAATTGTTCGATTCTACGAGCTTGGTGGTCCAGACGTTTTAAAAATTGAAGATTTGCCGCTAGCTGAACCGGGGGAAGGCGACGTTCGCCTACAGGTAAAGGCCATTGGCTTGAACCGAGCTGAAGTTGTTTTTCGTGAGGGAAATTATTTAGAGCAGCCGAACTTGCCTGCGAGAATTGGATATGAAGCTTCTGGTATTGTTGACGCGGTAGGAGCAGGGGTTACTCAGGTCAAAGTGGGCGATCGCGTCGGTACCCTAACGGCTTTTCGGATGAGTCAATACGGCGTGTATGGTGAAAGTGCAATTGTTCCAGCCTATGCGATCGCACCCCATCCCGAAAATCTCTCTTTTGAAGAAGGCGCAGCGATCTGGATGAAGTATTTAACAGCCTATGGCCCACTGATTGAATACGGTCACATTAAACCAGGAGACTACGTATTAATTACAGCGGCCAGCAGCAGCGTTGGCCACGCCGCTATGCAAATCGCTAAATCTGAGGGCGCAGTGGTAATTGCAACGACACGCACCTCAGCCAAAAAACAAAAGCTCATTGAGGGTGGAGCCGACCTTGTCATTGCCACCAACGAAGAAGACTTACCGGCCAAAATAGAGGAATTCACGTCTGGGCACGGAGCAGACCTAATTTTTGACCCTATTGCGGGTTCCTTGGTCGAGCAGCTCACAAAGGCAGCCGCGCCAGGCACCACTCTCTTTATCTACGGGGCGCTAAGCATGGCAGTGAATACAACGCCGTTTCCAATCTACACCGCTATCGGCAAGGGATTAAAGATGCAGGGCTACACGGTCAACGAGATCACATCTGATCCTGAGAAAAAAGCACGCGGTATTCGCTATGTTCACGAAGGGTTAAAGTCAGGCAAGCTCAAGCCAGTACTCGATCCACAGCGATTTTCGCTAGATAACATTGTCGAGGCCCATCGCTACATGGAGTCCAATCAGCAAAATGGAAAAATTGTCGTCACTGTCTGAGAAAAGGTGCGATCGCATTACAAGAATTGGCTTGAATGACTAACTAAAACGACTAGCTAATTGAGCATAAATATCATGACCGTCAATCTAAAAAGTTTCCTAGTTGAACCAGATCACGGAGATGCCTACTGGTATGGAGTCGACCTCTACACCTTCAAAGCAACAGGTGATCGTACCGGTCAAACCTACGCCCTATTTGAGGCATTGATTCAGCCACAGAGTGGTGCACCGCCCCATACTCACAGTCTTGAAGATGAGTCTTTCTATGTCCGCTCAGGAGAGTTTGAGTTTCGGCTTGATGATAATATAGTCACTGCAACAGCAGATACCTTTCTCTATTCACCCAAAGGGCAACTGCACAGCTTTACTAACGTTGGGACTATACCCGCCAAGCTTCTGATTTGGGTAACCCCGGCTGGTTTCGAGAAGTTTATGGCAGAAGTAGGGACCGCTGCTACGGCCAACCAAATAGTGCCTGCTACTCAGCTGAGTCCTGATGATCTATCAAGGATTGTGAAGGTTGCTCAAAAGTATGGCATGGAATTTTTCTCTCCTACATCTGCTGATACTTGATATCAATTCAGCAGGGCTCTCGAAGTTACAATGAAGTCCCTTCCTGCACAAAATATTGAAGTATTTTAGTTAGAAGAAATCAACATTATGGCAAATTCGGTGAAGAACAGAGTTGCCCTCGTAACGGGCGCATCTTCAGGTCTAGGCAAAGAATTAGCACATCAACTTTTAGCCAAAGGCGCAATTGTCGCGGGCGGTTTTCGCAAACCAGAACAGGCTAAGGCATTCGAATCCACGAACCTCGACCGGGCAATGGGCATTGTTATGGATGTAACTGATAAAGATGCTGTGGCAGCAGGCATTCAAAGCGTAATTGATCGTTTTCAGCGCATCGATATTGTAGCTAACTGTGCAGGCGTTGGCATTGTGGGAGCTGTTGAAGAAACCTCTGAATCCGAAGCCCGTGAAATATTTGATATCAATTTTTTCGGAGGGCTTGCTGTTAATCGGGCGGCTCTACCTACTATGCGTCGGCAGCAGTCTGGACATATTCTACAGTTCTCTGCAATTGGCGGATTTCTCGGCTATCCAGGGCTAGGCGTTTATTCAGCAGCAAAGGGCGCAACAGATATCGTGGGTGAAGCACTAGCAAGCGAATTGAAACCGTTGGGCATCAACGTGACTATCCTCACGATTGGCATCTTCAATACTGAGTTTGCGGGTCGCTCTCTTACATACACCGACCGAATCATTGGAGACTATGCCAATACTCCAGCAGGCGAGTTTCGCACCATGATAAACAACTTACAGGGTAATCAACCCAACGATCCGATCAAAGGTGCAACGGCTATTATCAACTTACTAGAAGCAGATGAACCGCCTGTACATGCGGCTTTAGGTGCCGATGCCCTAGGGGGTATGCGTCAGAAACTTGATAACCTCAAAGCTGAATTGGATGCCTGGGAAGCGAATGCTACTTCTACTACTTACTGACATCCCCTTAGGGTGACACTTCTGTTTGGCTGCTGGAGTAATATGAGTCTTTTTATCTGCTAACGCTGTTAGCCAACTCCAAAAAAACTTATTACCTCGGTAGCTTAATAGATTCGAGAGAATCTCTCTGTCAGTCTTATACAAAAAGGAATTGAAAAGGTAAGACAATGTTGAAATTACTTCTCACAGCCACCGGGACGGCACTGCTTCTGACTGCACCTGCCGTCCCGGTAGCATCACAGACGACGGACACGGAGCGTGTCGAAATGACGTCTGAAGAAATCCGCGCCATTGCCGTCGGCAAAACAACTTTCGGAACCTTTGCTGACCGTCCCCTCTCCTACGCTGTTTACGTCGCTCCGGGTGGTCGTCTGATCGGTCAATTGATGGACGGATCTAGCGATCGCATTGAGACTGGCACGTGGCGGATCGAAAATGATCGGCTCATTGGACAATGGGACAGCTTCAAAGACGGTGAAGCCAATGCATTCGCTTATGTTCAAGTCGGTTCCAATGTACACGCAATCCGTGATGACGGCAGCCTCGATCGCGTTCAGTTCTTTGTCGATGGCGATCCGCTTGGACTCGATGCTGGCGACGCTACCGAAGAAGTCAAAGCTGTTGTGAATCAGTGGATTGCGCTTTGGAATCCTGGTGAAAACCCGATCGATGCTAAGCGGTTTGCACAGTTTGCCGATATTTTTGCTGAAGGGGATGGCTATCTCGCCGTCGATGACTTTACGGGCGAAGTACTCACCCTTCGGTCTTACGCCACCTATGCAGAAACTTGGGAGCCGGTGATGACGGCCTTCTCAAGCTGGTCAATTGAGCGTGTCGGCGACATTGATGTTGATCTCTCCGGCGATACCGCCATCACCTATTTTGAGTTTGAAGGCAACGGTATCTTGCAAGATGGAACAGAGGTCGAGGGCTACAGCCATTCAACATTAATCCTTCGCAGGATCGAAGGCCAGTGGCGGATCGTCCATGAGCATTTGACTAATGCGGAACCGCCTGCTGAGGAGTAATCGATTATAGACACTCAATTTATGCAGTATGCGATGTCAAACAATTGCTGAGCTGATGATGAAGCTGTAGCGGATTTTGCTGATGGCCATGCACATAGAGCTAAGTGGCGAAGGCTACGAAGAGCCGGCTAACTTAAAGGCGGTCGTTGAAGGCTAAGCCAGAAAAGTTAATAGGGATTAAGGGGCAGCTGCACCGTTGCCCTAGTCCCTGTTTCTGCGGTAGAGACGAAGCAAAGACTGCCTTTATGTGCTTCTATAATGCGCTTAACAATAGCCAGCCCCAGGCCATTGCCCGATGACTTAGTCGAGAAGAATGGCTTTGTCAGCTGGGCCAAAATGTTGGGTGGAATGGGGTCGCCGCCGTTACAAACTTCGAGAGAAATTTGCTCAGACTCGCCTGCGGGGTAGAAAAGAGAGATTTCAATCGACTCGCCTGCGGCTACTGCTTCACAGGCGTTGCTAATGAGATTAATGAGTACCTGCTTGAGTTTGTCTGAGTCGCCCTCGATAGCGACCTCAGCAGATGGCAGAACAACGTTCAGCTTACGCGATTCAATCGAAGGCTGCTCAGCTAAAGTGGCGACCGTTTCAGCAACTAGCCGATTAAGATTGATTTTTGTGGTCTCTAGCACCTGTGGCTTGGCGTATTGCAAAATTTCGTTCAGTAGCTGTCTGAGGCGGTGCTCTTCTTCTAGCGCGAGGGTGAGTCGAGTGCGATCGCGCTCCGACAAATCCAAACCCTGCAAGGCATTTAGCCCCATCTGCACCGTCGTCAAAGGATTGCGAATTTCATGCACAATCATAGACGTAAACTCACCGATGGCCGCCAGGCGTTCCTTTTCAATCAGCTGCGCCTGCGCCACCTGTAGCTCAGCCGTGCGCTTGGCAACTTCGGCTTCTAGCACTTCGTTAAACTTCAGCTGCTTTTGATACAGCTGAAAATTGTCAATGGCCGTCATCGCTCGCTCCGCAAAGAGCTCTACGCACTTAATTTCTTCTGGGTCGAACTGGCGCGGCTGCTCATGAAAGCTGCAAATTGTCCCTAGCAACTTACCTGTAGACGAGCGTAATGGTACCCCCAAGTACGCTCGATAGCCATCCGGGTTAGCCCCATACTGTGTCTCGGATTGGGTATCAGGGACGGCTAACGGACAGCCTGTTTCTACAACGGTCTGAGCCACCGAGCCATGCAAAGAATAAGGCTCACCTCCGCCAGGCCCCAGGTCGTGACTACTGGCTAAAACTTTGCTGAGCGTTCCAAGATTGAGCGTTACAACAGACCAATCGATAGAAATAAGCTTAGAAACGCCTGTGGCAATGTCATCTAAATAGGCCTGCAAATTGCCTTGACGAAAGCTTAGAGACGAGAGGTGCTCTAGCGTAGTCTGCGCCAAGCGGTCTTGCTGAGCCGTGTGCTCCGCTTCTAGGCGTTCACTTGGACGTTCATTTGGACGTTCATTCAGGGGCTCGTCTAGCACGGAAGGATATGCCATATTACGAATGGCCCTATTGTCAGCATCGCCTTTTTGGTTGTCGCTCACTTTCTTACTTTAAAACAACAACAGTATTCATCCATGCATTACCGAGTGATTCCTTTTCATCATCTTTAACAGATTATTCGGAGAGCTTTCGAACAAAAAGAGACCTTCACACAATCTCTCATTCGACATAGCTAAACTCCCAACCTTCTACGAATAAGGAATGTCAGAACGCAATGTGAATACTGTTGTTTTACGATGCGAGACAGATTTACTAGAAACAGTTGTCATTCACTCTCCTTTTTGAAAAAACAAGCGATGGATCTAGCTTGGTCGCTGCCTAATTTCAACTGAAACCAATAGCACAACCGACGCAAGCAGCTGTTTGTTATCTGCCAGGAGAAGCCTTGTCGCTTCTGTATTTAATCTACTCCTCTCATCGATAAATGCAAGCGCATTCGCAACAAAGTTTACAATCGTCGCTAGTCATCTTCGCCGCGTAGCCGCCGCCAAATGTCTCTTGCGGCCTCACGGCCCAGCCCCTGGCGGTTCTCACTGTGTTGCCAGAACTCTTCCCACCAGTCTTCTGGCTCTTGATGGTTGCCGTTGTATTCAGTCGGTCGGCGGGTGCGACCATCGGTTACCAGGCTACCGACATAGTCGGCATCATCGTAAATGCGCTTGATCTGTTCATCAATTTCGGCAAGGTCTTCGGCAGAGACCACACCGTTATCAGTGGCCTTATAAAACTGAACCGTAACGCGGATAGGAAAGTCAGGATCGCGTTCGATTTCAAGACCGTCAATTTCGGTAAAGGGGCCTTCGACCTCGCCATGGCCGATAACAGCAGCTTCTACATTACTTCCGGCTCTCGCAAGCGCTTCTGGCGCTGCGGGCATAGCATCTGACATTACAGACATCTCGGCCTCAGCGCCAAAGTTACCGAAAGGCTCCTTTTGCTTTAGCGGGACTTGGATCAGCATCACCATATTGAGGCCTTCCTCTTCAGAGACTTCAACCGGGGGAAGCTCTACGGCTTCACCACTGCCTTCAGGCTGTTCCGCCCGGAAGTCGCTAATCCGTTTGCCAGTCAGGCTAGCGCGTTCACCGTTTTGATTAAAAAAGAGTCTTTGGCCCCAGGTGCGGCCTGCATCGAAGCCGTCACGCTGGTTGTCGATAACCGTGACGCTGGTGCCCTCACGGGTCGCCAAAATAGTCATAACGGCAGGGTCACCGGGGTAAGACTGATAGTTGAATAAGACAGGATTGAAAGTAGCTTCACCGCTTTGAGGGATAGGGAGGAAAGCAGCTTGGGCGCTAACTAAGACGTGAGAGTCACGTTCAGCTAGCAGAGAGTTTTTGCGACCTGCCCAAGAGTCAGGTTCAGAAAGATAGGTACGCAAGTCTTCTAAAACGTCTGCTAAGAGCGTAGGTTCTGCGTCTTGGCCTTTTTCGTTGCCAGTGAGAAGCGAGAGCCGCTGCATAGGGACATCGGCGGTAAGATCAGAGAAATTGGGATAGCGGATAACGGGCATCAGGTGAAGCTGGGCTTCGCCAGAGCGAGGATCGCGATGCTCGACCTGGATGGTCATGTCGCTAATGTTAGGACCGACAGAAGAGTTGTCGTAGCGACCTGTGTCTTCCCAGGTGACATCCATGATTTGTAAATCGCGCTCGGCGGCGAGGCGCTGGGCTTCAGGGTCACGCAGCATTGATTTAGTCCGCTCAATGACCTGGCCGTACTGATTGTATTCGGAGATATCGGCAACGATAGGCGTTTCTCTGTCGGGGTTGGCAGGTTCCAGAACAGATGAGTTGGGTTCTTCTGGCTCTTCTATAGGGGTAGGTTCGGTCATAGATTCAGACGGGTCGATACCCCACGACTGGGCGAGGACGCTGCGATTTAGGCTGATAGTACCGCCCATGAGGAGGGGAAGGGCGACAAGGGCAGTAAGCGTGACTTTTTTCATGGGGTCTGGTGGAGTTCTAGTGGTCTTAACCTTAAGTTAAGCGGCGAGCGGGCTAAGATTTGGCTGGTTTCTAAAATTGAAAC
>CALDSK010000291.1 GCA_937911865.1 uncultured Synechococcus sp. | reverse complement strand
GATGCAGCAGCTACGGTAAATAACATCCTGGCAAACGAATCGCTCTATAGATTCGGACTCGGCGTTCATATCATCGTAGTGCTTTGTAATATCCCTCTAGCGGTCATCTTTTATGACCTGTTCAAATTTGCAAGCAAGAGTCTCGCCCGACTGGTGATGCTTTTTATATTGGTAGCAGCGACGATTGAGAGTGTCAGTTTACTCCATAATTTTGTCCCTCTAATTCTCTTGAAGAGTGTCGAACAGAGTGCTGCCACAATGACCTCAGAACAGCTTCAGGCTACAGCTTATATGCACTTCCTGCTACAGGATATTGGGTTTAATCTCAGTCTTGCATTTTTTGGCTGCTATTGCCTTCTGGCTGGTTACTTAATTTTCAGGTTCAGGATCCTTTCTCAAATAACAGGTCTGCTTTTAGCGATAGGGGGAGCCTGTTACCTAACCAATAGTTTCGTGACCTTTCTAGCGCCCGAGCTCTCTGTTGGTTTGCTCCCTTATATCTTTATCCCATGTTTTTTTGGGGAAACAACACTCTGTTTATCGTTGTTGCTCAAAGGTGTAAATATTGAACAGAAGGCTATCTAAATGAAAAAAATTGTATACACCCAATATGGCTCCCCAGATGTCATTGAACTCATAGAAACCGAGAAACCGTTACCCAAGGACAATCAAGTGTTGGTCAAGGTTCATGCAGCATCTGTCAATATCTTGGACTGGTACCATTTAACAGGTCCCCCGGTAATCCGTTTAACCAACGGTACACTTTCCAAACCCAAAGAGACTTCACTTGGACTAGACGTGGCCGGTCGGGTTGAAGCTGTAGGTAACAGCGTAACCCAGTTTCAGCCAGGGGATGAAGTCTTTGGAATAGCCAAAGGTTCATTTGCAGACTATGCGTGCGCTGATGAACATGAGTTGGTACAAAAACCGACCAACGTGTCGTTTGAGGCGGCGGCAGCTACCCCTGTAGCAGCCTTGACAGCGCTACAAGGACTTCACAATAAAGGCCAGATCCAGCCAGGTCAGAAGGTTCTCATCAATGGAGCCTCTGGTGGCGTAGGGACGTTCGCCGTGCAGATAGCCAAATCCTTCAAGACTATAGTAACGGCTGTCTGTAGCACCCAAAATCTGGATATCGCTCGCTCAACTGGTGCAGACTACGTTATCGATTATACGCAAGAAGATTTCACAACAAATGGGCGGCAGTATGACTTGGTTTTTGCTGTCAATGGTTACCACTCGATTTTTGATTATCGTAGGGTATTGAATCCCACGGGCATTTATGTCTCAGCGGGAGGAAAGCTGGCTCAAATTATTCAGGCAGCGTTTATAGGACCCATACTCTCAAAAATCGGACGTCAGCAACTCTCATTTATGGGGATAGCGCAAGTGAAGCAAAAGGACCTGTCTGTTATTGGAGAGCTGCTTGAATCTGGGAAAGTCGTACCCGTGATTGATAGATGTTATCCATTAAAGGCAACAGCAGCAGCCCTTCAATCTCTTGGATCAGGGCACGCCAAAGGCAAAGTCATTATCACTATGAGAGCTGACAACGACAAGTCAGATTCCGATCGATAACGGTGAGGCGACCGCTCGACTTCTACCTGACGCTAAAATAGTGCGACTAGAACGTGCCGACGTCGCGCCGGTGCCGCCAGGTAAGGGAGTATGTCATCTATGCACATTTTGATTCTCACCCTCGGTTCGCGGGGCGATGTCCAGCCCTATGTAGCTCTAGGAAAAGGCTTACAAGCCGTAGGCCATACCGTTACCCTCTGCACCAGTAGCCGCTTCGAGTCACTCATCACAGCACATGGGTTGAATTACGGCTATATGAACGACAAGATGATGCAGCTGATGGATTCGATGCAGGGGCGGGAGCTGATGGAAGATACCACCAACCTTTGGGAAGTCATCAAAGCAACGCGCCGATTGTCTAAACAAGTCGCACCCCTACAACAGCAGATGCTGCAAGATTGCTGGGATGTAGCCCAAGCCACTCAGCCTGATTCAATTCTCTTCCACCCCAGAACTTATAGCGGGCCTCATATTGCTGAAAAGTTAGGCATTCCGGCAATCCTGGCAATGCCCTTGCCGATGCTGGTGCCGACCGCAGAACAGGCCAATATAGGGTTTCCTAAACTGTTATTTGGGGGACCGTTGAGAAGAGGGTACAACCGGCTAACTTATCGAATTGCGAACCTGTTGTTTGCCTTCTCAGTCGGAAAGCTCGTCAAAGAATGGCGCGCCGAACACGATTTGCCTCGTCAGTCTAAGTTCGATCTTTTGCATACCCACAAGGGAGAACAAATACCGGTACTGCATTGCTACAGTCGCCACGTTGCGCCAGAACCGTCTGACTGGCCAGAGAATGTTGTTGCTAGCGGCTACTGGTTTTTAGACCAGCAAACAACGTGGGAGCCGCCCGAAGACTTGCAAGCTTTCCTAAATTCAGGAGATGCCCCAGTCTATGTCGGATTTGGCAGTATGGCCGGACGCGATCCGGAGCGGTTAACCCGCATCGTCATCGGGGCTTTGCAACAGGCTAAGGTTCGCGGCATCCTAGCCACGGGGTGGGGAGGATTGTCGGCAGACGATTTGCCCGAGACAATTTTCAAACTCGAACAGGCTCCTCACGATTGGTTGTTTCCTCAAATGGCAGCGGTTGTTCACCATGGCGGGGCAGGGACTACGGCTGCGGGGCTACGGGCCGGTTGCCCTACAGTTATCTGCCCGTTCTTTGGTGACCAGCCCTTCTGGGGGCAACGAGTTCGCGAGTTAGGAGTCGGCAGCGAACCGATTCCCCAAAAGAAACTGACGATTGAGAAGTTAGCTGCGGCGATTCAAACCGTGACAACAGTCCCCACCATTCAACAGAAAGCTGAAAGAATAGGTAAAAAGCTTCGTCAGGAAGAGGGCGTTGCCAGAGCGGTCGCCCTGATAAATGCCTGGATTGAAGACGATTCATTTCGATGAGCCGTATCTGATTTGAGGACATTTGTAACGAACGTGATCGCTGCTTCAGAAGAAACACACGAAGTTTTGCTGAAGTGGTACATAAGCCTTTGAATGTACCTCGAAATGATTGAGGCTCGATCCTTAATAAAAAAAAGATCCAGGCATTACGTGCTAGCCACAACTTTGCAACTGAAACCGCTATCAGTGATGTTGCAAACGCGCTGAGACGGCATGTGGACGAGGATGCATTCAATCTAGGTTCTCGCAAAGCTTCCTGAGGGCGCTGTGGAGTTCTGGCAATAGCGAGCTCAAGGGTTCTTTATGGGGCGCATCCCAAGTTAACAAACAATAACCTTTTGCCGTTCGCAAGCAGCGGTCCGATGTCGGAATGCGGCGCGATAATCGGGGTCGGTATATAACTCTATGAAAGAGTCAAGGTTGGGATACGTTCCGATCGCGATCAAATCCCAGTCTTCAGCCTCACCTAAGAACATGCCCTCAAATGGTCCAACAAGCAGGAACTTACCACCAACCCGCTCCATAGTAGGCATGCTCACTGACGCATAAAGTTGAAAAGCTTCCTGACCAGCGATGCTTTCCCGGCTCTGCGGACCGTCTGAAGGATACTCCGCGATTTGTCGATATTTGAAGAAATTAATCAGCGTAATCGATTCATTCTCAGGTCGTTCAAGAATCTGCCGCCACTGGTCTGCCGAGGGCGCTGAGCCATCTTGTCCGTCGCCATACCAGATGCACAGTTGCTGTACGCTGGCACTGATTTGATGTTTGATGCTCACGATAATACCTCTCTATGCTTGATACGTGTAAATTAAACTGACAATCTGAGCAGGCTGAGGTCGCTGTCAGGAGAGCGATCGCTAAAATACTCCTGAAGTGGGTGCGGCAAGGCTCGCTTCAGACGTGCTCATGTTTTTAAGACTTTCATCGACATCACGCCTCTGGTAAGCACCAATTAGCATGCAACTGACAGAGTCGACCGAGCAGGTCAGCATATTTGGTGCGGATTTCGTTGACTTGGTCTTTGGGAACCATGAAATACAGGTATCCATGTGGCCCTGCGTTGAGTCCACCGTGGTCTAGGCTACCTACACGACCTTCCGGGTCCATCGGTCCTAAACGTTCGGTGATGACATAGGGTGCGTAGGGCATATAGTGCGGAAAGCTCACTGTAATCTTCTCGTCAGATTGTGCCGGCGCCCCATAGGCGCGATGAATTGGCGCAAACATGTAGGAAAGCCCTCCCTCTTCTGGTGCGGTGTAGGTACCGTCTTGAAATCGAGTCCGCAGAATTGTTTTTGCTCTCTCCGGCGGCACGCCCTCGACGCGTAGGCGCTCTACATCAAAATAGGGCTGCATGTGATGCTGCGCGCCGACCCGATCAAACGCGACTGGAATCAGCTGGTCGCTGGGATAGGTATAGGGCCAATCAGCGTCATAAAAGCGCACGCTCGTTCGCGCAACGAAGGTTGTGAACCCGTTAGTGCCCTCGCGATACATTACAAAGCCTTTTTCAGGGTCTCGAACGTAAATTGTTGCGTCATCCTGCAGCTCTTCTGGTAATGCGCTTAAGGCTAGCTCAATCTCAAGATCTTGAGGCAGTTCAACAAGGTCATCGGCGATCGCAGACTGTCCAAAACTGAGCAATAAAACGATAGCAACAATAGCGGCGATGATGAACGTTTTTGTAGGTTTTACAAGCATAATTACTAAAACTCCTAAATTGTTGTGCTCTGGTCAGCTTGGAGAGGTTTACGCACACCTAGTCAGAGATAGACTGCCAAACTGTTTGCAAAGAACAAAGGGTGGATAACCTCGGCATGAGTTGGGAGTTTTTATCTACCTTGTTTTTTAAGTTCACCAATCTTGCAGATATCATAGGCAAAGGCTGGTATCAATTGACAAGTAGGCAGTATTTTCTGACGTAGTCTTGTTTTTGATACTAAGCATTAAAACAAGACTGACTACAGTCGTTGAAACAAGGTAGGAAAAAACAATGTCAGAGCCACGCGTACCTGTGGTCGAAGGCGTTTGTCCGATGCCGAATATCGCTCAATTAATTGGCGGTAAGTGGAAACTCATCATCCTGCAAATTCTGATTTTTCAGGGAACCAAACGATTTGGTGAACTGCGAAGATCGATCGATGGCATCACCCAAACAATGCTGACCCATCAGCTTCGTGCCCTTGAAAAAGATGGGTTGGTCAAGCGTAAGGCCTATCCCGAAGTGCCGCCCCGCGTGGAGTATTCTGCCACGCAGCGCGCGCTCGATCTGGAGGATATGTTTCACGCTATGCATGCATGGTGGGAGAAAACTAAGCTTCAGAGCTGATGATTCTGGAGCGCCATAATAGGTCAGAATTCGGCCGCGTCTAGCCTGTAGACGAAACGTACGCAAGGCATCTGTGGTTTATGAGCAGCGTCTGGAAAACGAGTGACTTTATCGAGAGCTACGACTTTATAAATCTAGTGCTTAGTCAATAAAATAATGACAGGTGAGTTTCACCCTGACTTGCTTCTGAATCGATAATTTCAGGGAATTTTTTCCCGTTAATAAATAATTGACTGACCACTCATACCCCGCCACCATCGCTTGACACGAGCCGGGCTAAAATAATATAAAACAAATGTCCGTTTTTATTCAGGCCATGCCCAAACTTTCCAAACAAGCCTTACAGGCCCGTCGCGATCAAATATTGGAAGCAGCTATTCGCTGTTTTTGTCGTTTGGGCTATCAAGGCACCACCATGCGAGACATTTTTGCTGAGTCTGAGCTGAGTGCAGGGGCCGTTTACAACTATTTCCAGAGTAAGGAGGAGATCATTCAAGCGGTAGCCGAGCGCAACCGCATAGCTGACCGCGCAACCATAGCACCGGAAGACATATCGCCTGAATCAGCGGTTGCAGCTCTGCCTCAATTAATTGATTTATACTTCGGCAGCTTGGAAGCCGAGCGTCAAACGGGGTTTGCGCGTATGGAAGTTTCGCTGCTCAACGAAGCAGCCTTTCAGGGCAACATCACAGCTACGCTAAAAACTAATCGGACTGAAGCTCGTAACGCCTTGACGCAATTTGTTCGCCACTATCTAGCTGGGATAATGCCTGATGCTGATGTCAATCCAGACCATTTTGCCGAATTGATGTTTGCAGTTCACCAAGGGCTGATGCTCGCGGCAGCCCTGAATGAAGACGTGGATATCCTTGCAGTGGCTGCGTTACTTCCGCGAATACGTTTTGCCTAGCACGTTCGTCTGTCTAAGCTTTTTTGCAACAAAAATAAAACGGAGGTTCGACTTATGATTGTTAGCGATCAAATTTTGGCTTCATCGTCCGCGCTTTCTGCTTATGTACCGCGCTTCAACCGTGCTAAGCCAGTAATCGCGGTTGTAGGAGAAAATCGCGCTACCGAGCTAACGGACTATGTTGTTCCCTATGGTGTGCTTTCTGAGTCGGGTGTTGCTCAGGTATGGGCGATCGCAACTCAAAAAGGTCCGATCCAAATGTTCCCTTCCTCCCTGAAAATAGAGCCTCAAGCGACCGTGGCAGAATTCGACAGACAATTTCCAGAAGGGGCCGATTATGTTGTTATGCCGGCTGTTGCTCGTTCGAAAGAGCCGAACTTACTAGCCTGGATTAATCGACAGGCGCAGAAGGGTGCCACTATTATTGGTATCTGCGATGGCGTTTGGGTGCTTGCGCATGCTGGCCTACTTGATGACCGAAAAGGGGTTGGGCATTGGTTTTCGATGAAACGCCTTGAAAAGAAGTTTCCCAAAACCCAATGGTTGCGCAATACGCGCTATGTTGCAGACAAAAATGTAATCACAACAACAGGAGTCTCCGCATCAATTCCAGTCTCAGTTGCCCTTGTCGAAGCGATCGCCGGGCGAGATCGAGCTGTCGGACTAGCCCAGTATATTGGCATTCAAAGTTGGGGAGCAGAGCATCAAAGTGAACAATTCAAGCTGAGAGCAAATCATATCTTTACGGCTATTACTAATTGGCTATCATTCTGGTCGCACGAAAATATTGGTATTTCTATCAACGATGAATTTGACGAGATCTTGTTGGCACTGATTGTAGACGCATATTCGCGGACGTTTCGCTCCAAAGTAGTTTTGCTAACGCCTGCTAATGGTCGAGTAACGAGCAAGCGTGGCCTAGTAATAAGACCTAATGAATCTCGTCGACATACAGAAAATAGAATTGATCGTATGATTGAGCTACAAAAAGATCTGCCCTCCATTTTGTCATTTAATGCTGCTTTGCAGGAGATTGAGCAGTTGTATGGTTCTGCTACCTCTTCATTTATCACCTTGCAACTTGAATATCCTTCTCATCTAGTCTCATAGTATTTGCGTGCATCGGACTGTTGGCAAAAGAATCAGCTTGGTAAAATCGGCTAGCTGTAGCCGGTGGCGATCGCCGTTAACGACGTGTCTTACAACCTCTTAAGCGTTTTGAGAACGCTATTCTAGGACATCATTGGAGACACGGTTTTCGTACGTTCAGAAAGTATGCCTTTCGGAACGCCCTAGTATACTGCTTTGCATATTTTTTGCTTTGACTGGAGATCTCATTCAAAAAAACCTTTCCAACCTACTTTCTAAGTTCCACTTACTCATTCCGCCAAACTCAACACACGCGTAGGTTGAATGCTCAACCACGCAGCCAACAACAGGCTTCGCCTAGGGCCGATGAATAATCGTCTCGGTCATGCGCTGCTTAGAGGACGGGTCAATGCCTATTAGCCGAATGTAGTGATCAGAAAATTCGGCTAAGCAAGCATTAAGGCTGTGCATTGCCTCCGACTTTTCAGTCGGGTCAAGCACTGTGTAGCTTTGCCAGGAGTTTACTCGAAAGCGCCGCGAATCAACATGTTCAATGCCAACGCGATGTCCCCTTTCTAAGATGTTGTGTAGCTGTTGTATAGCGCCAAGCGATTTGTCGGCGTTTGCATTCTGAGTATTGGCTTTCTTACTTTGCTGAGCGTAATCGATCCCAAAACTAGAGTCGGTTAAGCTGCGATCGCTCATTACCTGACTATCCGCTCTACTCAACCTGGCCGCTTTAGCCCGTTTCCAAGGCGAAGAACGAGAGTCTGTACTGCCCTGCTCAGCCTTATCTTTTACGTAAGGAGAAAGACCGTTAGGCGCAGGAACCGTCAACAAAGCAGATCGGCGAGCTGGGCGAGCATAGCCGCTGGGGGTCAGTGCCTGGTTGTACTCGCTCACTAGGCCCATTGTACGGACGTGCGCTTGCTCTTTCACTAGGCGATCGCCCACGGCTATCAGCCGATCGAGCTGAAAGTTTGGCCGAGCAAAGGTAGGCGGTGCGACGGCGTTAACGACTTTAGCCGCAACATTTTCGATGCCGACAGCCTCAATGAATTGGGTGATTTGTTCGTCATAGATTTGCGATCGCACCGCCCCGAAGAAATCAATCGCCTGATCTTTAAACCGATTCACCAGCTGCGCTACGTCACTTGCCGGCAGCCCGTCTTCTGCATACATGCCGCCCACAATGCCCAATCGATCTTCATAGCTGGGCTCCCAGTAAAACTTCTGCATTCGCCCATCGCGAATCAGCGGCGCGTACAGCGTTGCAAAATCATTCCCCGTCGCAATAATCGGAATACGCGGCAGCGCTTTTTCGTCGTAGCTGCCCGGCAGCTGTACATTCGTCGGGTTATCCGCGATATTCATCAGCGTGTTATTCACCAGCTGCGTGTTCACAGTGTATTGCGTCATCCGATCAAACCGGCCAGCACCTGCATCCAAATCGTTAATCATCAGCACCGCCATCCGGCCTCTGACTCTCACTAACTCAGCCGCTTCCCGGTAGCGCATCCGTACCAGCCGAGCCGGATCGCCCGCATCTGGACTCTCTAGCTCACCGCCCGAGATATAAACCACCTCCACGCCCATCCGCTGAAACACCAGCTCGCATTGAAAGGTTTTACCTTCCCCCTTACGGCCATGAATGCCTAAAATCAGCGGCAGCTTTACCTGAGGCAGGTCGAGGTAGTTTTTGGTGATATGGACGGCAAGCTTATTGAGAAAGCGAGGAGAAATGTAGTAGCTCATGCGGCTTCCTCTTGTTCAAACCAGTTTTGCCAGGCAGGCCAATCAGTTACCAGTTGAGCAAGGGCTAAGTACCCTGAAGCCGCTGGGTGAGACCCATCAACTGCGGCTACTTCCTGCATCCAAAGCGCGTTTTCAAGCAGCGGCTGATAGGTCTCTAAGTAAGGCACTTTTAGCTCAGCGCAAAGCTGGGCATAGGCTTTAGAAAGCAGCTGGGCGCGGCGGTTCATAAGGTCGTCAGCGATAGGGGGTGGACCCACTAGCAGCACTGGAAACATCGCTTTGGCTTGGGTCAAAATACGACGAGCGCACAGTACAGACTCGGCTTGTTCTACGAAGCGCAGGCCCTCTTCTACCCGGTTGTCATTGGTGCCGAAAGAGAAAACGATGCGATTATCGCTGTGCTCAGGAAGGCGTAGGGAAGCTTCAGCCAGCCAGCGGACCTCGATTTGTTCGCTGGTGTTGCCTCGAATGCCCAGGTTGTAGTAGCTGAGACTGTAGTGGGGAGAGGTCATGGCAGCGCAGGCGCGGCCCGTCCAGCCAAGGTAGGTAGGGTCTCCGGTTCCGGCGACAAACGAGTCTCCAAAAAAGCAGATGCGAATGTCTCTTCGGCTATCTTCCATAGGGTTGTCTTTTATGGCGCTAGGCAGCATCTTCTTTCGGCGCTTTGGCTGCCTGGGTGCGCTCTTCTATTTGAGTCAGCGCTTGGATGACGAGATCTTTCGCCTGAAGCTTCCAGCCGCGCTTTTGAATAATGATCGCTAAAGCGCCGCCAATCCCGGTCGCCAGAAAATCCACAGGCTGCGTAAACGAAATGCCAAACAGCAGGCCCAGGCCCGCAATGCCCCAAAACGGCAAGGCTACGGCCTGCCGCTGTGATAGTAAAATCTCATTAAAAAAGTTACCGCTGACCTCGGCCTCTAGCTCTTCTTTGATTGCCTTCAGCTGCTTTGGCGGCACAGAAAGCGCTATCTTCTGACGCAGCTTTTCTACCTTGCGCGCGTCGGTACTGTATTCAACTAGCTGGTCTTCAGCCAGCATTACCAAGCGCTCTGTCTGAGACATTCTACTGGCCTGCTTAAGGATTTCTGTTATGTATTTTACAGCACGACCGAAGCTGGCTAGAGAGTCGTCTTCTGAGCAGCTTCTAGGCAACAAAAGCTTCCGCTTCCACTTCTATTAGCATGTCTGAGTTGATCAATCCTTTGACTTCTATCATGGATGTGACCGGTGGATGCTCGCCAAAATATTCTTGATGAGCCCGGCCAAAAGCTTCCCACTGGCTGATGTCGGTGACGTACATCCGCGTGCGGACCACCTGATGAAGACCTGAGTCCATCGCAATCAGCGTCTTTTTGATAATGTCAAAACAGCGGCAGGCCTGAGCGTAGGCATCGTTAGGTGCGAAGGTCTGACCATCATCGCCGATGGGTGCTGTGCCCGATAGATAGATGATCTGGCCCGCACGGAGGGCCCGGCAATAGCCGACTTTGGGCTCCCATTCGGTTTGGGTGAAGTGGCGGTGTAGAGGCACTGTATTTATTAACGGCTTGTAACGAGTTTATTGCGGCGAATGAGTGAGCTGTTTAGTGGACTGTTCGGTGGACTGTCTAGACGCGATCTCTTCCCAGGCTTCTAAAACGGGACGTAGTGCCTCGGGCATTTCAATACTGTTATTGTAATAGGCTTCTACGCGAGCGCCTGCGCCAGTCATCACATAGGTTCCTTCAGGAATAGGAATGCCAACAGAGATGTAGCCTATCTGGTCAAAGTGAGAGAAGTTTTGTTGTGTTAGAAGCGACTCAAAAGCGGCAACATCTTCTGGTGAAATCTGCCAGATAAAAACTGACTCCTCGGCATCGCTATAAGATCTGACAGTACCATCCGCGCTCAGCATTGTTGTTGAAGCAGTATTGGAGACAAAGTCATAGCTTTGGCCTTGAAAAATAATTTGTGGGCCTGATTCTGGTGAGACCGGATAGCCGTTGGGTAGAAAGATGCCAGTGATGTCGTAAGTGCTACTAGCGATCGCATTTTGCATAATCTGTGAGCCATCTGCACTGATGTGATAGACCCACTGCCTTTGTCCATCTTTCACGATGACCCGAAACCCGAGAACGATTGCCTGAGTGCAGAGATCGTCTGGCTCGGCTAAACCGAGACACCCATCATTCCAGGTCACTGCTTGAATATCACCCACACTCAAGCTGCTTATAGGTTGCTGTAGTTGGGCTGACGCTTTTTGTAGTAGCTGTTGACTCAGCGCGGGCGAAAAGTCGCTTTGCGCTGATGAAGCCTTCAGATCTAAACGGATTCGGTTGCCTGTGCGATCGCTTCGATACGACCAGGAATTGTCAGAGTACTGTCGGATAACTTCTACGTTCCATCCTTGTACTTCTTTTTGCTGACAGCTCTCGTCTACATAAGCAAGGTCTAGGCAGTCATTGCGCCAGTTAACAGCAGTAGATTGAACAATACGCAAATCATCTACAGGGACGTTGATGCGGCGAGATAAGTCTCGCTTAATGCGCCGAGAAACCAGACCCGGAAGCTCGGTTGGCATTGGAGGGGGCGTTTCGAGCGGTGCTAGATTGTGCGATCGCGCTTCTGTGTCAGGTGTTTCTGTAGCAGATATTTCTGTATCCGGTATTTCTGTGCTAGACGCGTTGTTAGAAAGTGGAACTGCACTGACAGAGAAATTTGGAAGCAGTAGCATTAGGCCAGCGCAGACACTAGCAACCTTGATGGGCTTCATGAGTTGTGTTCTTTATTTTCAGGATGTAGCTACAACATTGACCCAGAAAATGCATTTCTCGGATAGCAAAGTGATGCTTCTCGAATTGGCTCTGTAGAAAACGGGAGGAAGCAATTCTACAGATGCGATCGCTAAATTTTTCAACAAAAGACAAATCATAGAAGAACATCCAGTATCCTGACCAAAGTCCTTTATCTTCTAAACTCCTATGTCTCAGCTTGTTCCCCTAAACTTGGACGACGGCACCACTATCTATGTTCAGTCGCAAGGCAATGTTGACGAGCCAGTAGTGGTGGACGTCCCCGCTGAGGGCGGACGCACGCCAAAAGGCCCGACCAGAGGCGGTGTTACCAGAGGCGGTGCCACTAGAGGCGTTGTGCCCGAGCAATCCATTGCTTCGCTGCAATCTACCATCAAAGGCTACACTCGCCATATTATGAGCGCCTTTGAAGGTGGCCCCGTGACACCTATGGGCAGTGGCCAGGTAGAGAAGGTAACGCTAGAGTTTGGGGTCACCGTGACCGGAAAGGCCGGGATTCCTTACATCACTGAAGCGGCGGCAGCAGGCAGCTTGAAGGTAACCGTAGAGTGCAAATGGCCAGAGAAAGGATCGGGGGAAGGACCACAGGAAAGATAGGCGTCTTCAAAGACAGGCGTCTTCAAAGATAGGAGTCTTCAAAGATAGGAGTCTTCAAAGATAGAAATTATCTAGGCCAGTGCTTTCAGGTATGCCTTTACGGCATTGGCATAGCCCATTTCTAGGGCATCGGCGGTCAAAGCATGGCCAATCGAGACCTCTAGCAGGTTGGGAATTTCTTTGAACTTGGGTAAATTGTCTAGGTTCAAATCATGGCCGCCGTTTACCCCTAACCCAACAGACTGAGCACATTCTGCAGCGGCCTTGTAGAGTTCGAAGCTTTCGTCGCCCTTGCCTTCGCGGTAGGCTGTGGCGTAGGGCTCGGTATATAGCTCGATGCGATTCACCAGAGGTGAGGCTGCGCCATCGCACTTCAAATCAGGCACTCGCTTAATCTGCTCTATATCTGGGTCCATAAACAAACTCACCCGACAGCCCAGCGAATTTAGCTCATCAATAATCGGCGTTAGCTTCTGCGCATCGG
Organism: uncultured Synechococcus sp.; assembly: GCA_937911865.1. Classification (GTDB taxonomy): domain Bacteria; phylum Cyanobacteriota; class Cyanobacteriia; order Phormidesmidales; family Phormidesmidaceae; genus Phormidesmis. The sequence continues at coordinate 23,063 of CALDSK010000291.1, read as the reverse complement.
CAACAACATTCCACCCGTGGTCAGACGTATTCTGCGTTGGGTCATCGGGTACCAGCGTGCACTGATCGGGCTTCACCTCACGAATAATATCCATAAAAGGAGACTCTAGCGGGTTGCCTTCAATGTTGTACTCGATTGTCGGATGATTTTTTAGCATCTCAGCGAGGTCGTACACATCTGTGCGGCGAATGTGTCGCTCGTCGGGGCGGGGGTGAACGGTTAGCCCGTGGGCACCGGCTGCGATGCTGATTTCGCCCATTTTGACGACGCTCGGAATCGTCAAAGGGCGAGCGTTACGCAACATAGCGACCTTATTGAGGTTCACGCTGAGATTGGTCATAGTTTTTTGTGGGCAAGTTCTGTAGTGATTTTCTCACTGTCTTGCTTATTTGCGCCAGTCTTCTTTTTGCTAGTCTCCTGTCTGCCAGTCTTCTTTTTGCTAGTCTTCTGTCTGCTAGTCTTCTGAAGAAAATAGAACCCTATTCGCTTTACTCACCTCTGAGCTTTGGCACGACTAAATAGGTCGCAACAAAGTAAAGCTGAATGATGAACAGCACGACATACTCTCTACCGAGATAAGGCAAGTTTGTATTGGAAACCTGAGAAAACAACAGAACGCTTAGCAGCAACAGGACGAGATGTTTGCCAGACGCTTTAATCTTTTTAATGTTCTTTTTCATCTGACGTTCAGTTCTCTAAACTAGCGTTTGATAAGAGCGAAAGGCGATGCCCGTGCGTCTTTTAACTTCCACTGCTGAGCGATAGTCGCCACGTAGGGTTCTTTCTTCAACGATTTTCTCAGCAGCGATCGCATCCACACCACGCGAGACCATTTCACTAGCTGTCAAAAAGTTAATTTGTCGCCAGGTATGATCGTCGTCTTTTGCCGCATCGTAAGAAAAAATGAGCTGAGGTGTAATGCGAGCCACCAGCTCTTCAGGCACACCCGCAATTTCAGTCAGTTCTTCGGCGTGGGTAAACAGGTGGCCTTCACTGCGAATTAAATCAATATCGTTAGCATAGACGATGGGGAGATTGAGTACTCTAACCAGCTCATGCTTAGAGCAGCTGTTGAAATCGACCTGAGCCAGCGCTGACGGAGCGGGCCTGGTAGGCTGCTGAAACCTTAGCCAAATCGCCAGACCAATCTGTAACATCCAGGCAAAACCAAAGCTGCCGCCCATGGCTGTAACGACCGATAGCGCAAAAACGCACCAGCCGAGCTGTACCCCTTTTGTATTGCTCAGCCGACTTCTTTCTCGTATGATTGACAGTCCGCCAAAAACGGGGACAAACGACAGCCAAAAGCCGTTATCAGAGATCCGATTGCTTTGCGAGACAGAAAGTTTTGCGTTTGACATGGCCAAAATAGAACGGCTAGATAGAGTCAAAAATCTTACGGCGCTTTTCTTCGTATTCTTCTGCGGTGATAATGTCAGCTTCGTAGAGCTTTTTCAGTTCACCCAGAGCATTCGCTTTGTCTTTGGTCGATTCAGCCGGGCGGCTAGCCGCACCAAAAGAAACCTGCACAGGCGCGGCGGGAAGGCCACCGTTGTACTTAGCATCGAACACCTTGTCTGACATGGTGAGGTAAATGATGCATTCAAAAAAGGCAATAACAGCTGGAATACCCGTCCAAAAGAAAAATAGATAGATCAGCCCGGCCCCCGATTCTCCCAGGTAAAACCGGTGAATGCCTATGGAACCTGCAAACAGAGCAAGTATGGCAGCGACAACCTTATTTTTCATTGCTTTCTAGCGCTTGAGGTAAGGACAGGGATGAATGCAGGGGCAGATACTGCCATGTTACTAAAAATTATTGATTTTCAGAGGCATACACAGTATAGAAAATTTGAAGATATGTGAGGCTGCTGGCCTTATGATTCATGATTTGATCTTCAAGGTGAGCGGTCATCGTTCCAGACATATCGGGGGTGAATATACTCGCCTTAGACTGCAAGCATCCGCCTTTGGATAGACATAGTATGCCCAGTCAAGTCTTGGCAGGGATTCTTTGATAGGCTCAAGTCAGTTTTGAGCGTGTGGGCGCAGCGGATGACATATTGCTTAGGGATTGCGGTAGAAAAAGGACTGGTGCTTGCGGCGGACTCTCGAACTAACGCTGGGGTGGACTACATTTCGTCTTATCAAAAGCTTTTCGACTTTTCGGTGCCGGGCGAGCGGGTGATCATACTGTGTACAGCAGGAAGTCTTTCCACCTCACAGTCGGTGCTGTATCAGCTAGAGCAAGATATTTCGACCGATGCAGATGTCAGTTTGCATAAGCTGACGTCTCTGCATCAGGTCGCTAGCTATGTGGGCAACGTCATGCGCACGATTCAGGATAAAGAGCGTCCCTGGCTAGAAAAAGACGGGATTGACTATCAGAGTACGTTTTTGATCGGTGGGCAAATCTCAGGTGAGTCGCCTGGGGTGTATCTGGTGTATAGTCAGGGCAATTTTATTTCGGCGACGCCCGAAACCCCGTTTTTACAAATTGGAGAAACTAAGTACGGTAAGCCCATTTTAGATAGAACGGTCAGCTACGATTCCCCGCTGGACAAGGTGGCTAAAACGGCGCTGCTGTCAATTGATTCAACCATGCGCTCCAACATATCTGTGGCACCGCCTATCGATATGGTGCTGTACGAAACAGATGCGCTAGAAATTCGCAATCGGGTGCAGCTAGCAGAGGACGATCCTTATTTGCACAAGATTCGCGAATATTGGGAGCAGGCACTCTCAGAGGCATCGAGCCGGTTGCCTGACGTGTCGTGGAATCGGATTGAGGTGCAAGACGAGCACGAATACACCCCATAGCGCTCGCCATGAGCGATGGCCTCTAAGCCAGTTACCAATTTTGTAACCACGCCTAATACAGCTACCTGCTGCCGCCATACTGGCTCCAATGTTGTAGCAGCGTTGTAGTGGAGAAGAATTGGTGTTAAAAGAATTGGTGCTAAAAGAACTGATATTAAAAGATGCCAGAGATTATCAGATTGTCTTTTTGACCTTATTTTTAGGTCTGGGCGTGGCGATGCGTGACTGGACGCTGCGACCTGAAATGGTGGGTGTGGCCGTGGTGTCAGCTCTCAGCGTGCAGTTTTTGCTGTCGGTGGCGAGCGGATATGCAGGCGCCATCTTGGGTCGTTGGACGGGGTATTGCACGCAGTTTGAATGGCCCGCAGTGAACTGGCGCAGTCCTTTGATTACCGCATTGGGCCTAAGTCTGCTGCTGCGCACCGATCATCTATGGACGATGGGGCTAGCTGCGGGAGCTGCGATCGCGAGCAAATTCCTCTTCAAAACCCAAGAAAAGCACTTCTTTAATCCAGCTAACTTTGGCATTGTCGCGGCGATCGCACTCACTCAGGACGCCTGGATTTCGCCGGGGCAGTGGGGCGAAGATATGTGGTACGGGTTTATCTTTTTGGGGGCAGGCGGCCTGGTGCTCAAGCGCGTAGGGCGCTGGGATACCACAGGCATGTTTTTAGGCAGCTACGCGCTGATGGAAGCGCTGCGTAATTTTTACCTGGGCTGGACCTGGGACGTATGGGCCCATCGAATGATGAGCGGTTCGCTGCTGCTGTTTGCGCTGTTTATGGTAACCGACCCCAGATCGATACCCAATGCGCGGCCAGCTAGACTGGTGTGGGCAGGGGCGATCACACTTCTCACCTTCACGCTACGCAACACGTTCTACCTGACCACCGCCCCCTTCTGGGCGTTGTTTTTACTCGCGCCCCTCACTATCGTGCTCGACAGGGCTTGGGCCGCACCAAGATTTGAATGGCGTCAGGTGTGGCAACGTCAGGATTGGCGACCGAAAGCAGGCATGGTCGTCAGTAGCCTGCTGGTTCTCTTCTTCTTTTCGTTTACGCAGCCAGCACAGGCCTTTTGCGGTTTCTATGTTGCTAAGGCAGATACCGATTTGTACAACCGGGCGTCTGAAGTTGCGATCGCCCGCGACGGCAACCGTACTGTTCTCACCATGGCCAATGACTTTCAAGGCAGCGTCTCTGACTTTGCCATGGTCGTGCCTGTGCCTACCGTCATTCAGCAAGCGCAGGTCTCTGTGGCCGAACCAGCGGTACTAAAGCGGTTAGACGACTTTAGTGCACCTCGTATGGTGGAGTATTTTGACAGCGATCCTTGCCAGGTAATGCAAGCTTACCGAATGGAACGACAGCTGTCTTCGAGGGCTCGCGAGGAGATGTTAACACCGTCTCCAGCTGCGACGAGTGACCTGGGCGTTACGGTTGAAGAACAGTTTTCTGTCGGCGAATACGACATTCTAATCTTGAGTGCGCAGGAGTCAGATGGCCTTGAAACCTGGCTACGGCAAAACGACTATCGCTTGCCCGAGGGCGCTAGCGCTGTTTTAGCCCCCTACATTCGGCAAGACATGAAGTTCTTTGTCGCGAAAGTAAACTTAGAAGAATTCGACGAAAGCGAGTTTCAGCAGCTGCGTCCCTTGCAGATAGCGTACGATTCACCGCGCTATATGCTGCCTATTCGGCTAGGGATGCTGAATGCCGACGCAGCGCAAGACCTGGTCGTGTACTTGCTCTCACCAAACGGACGCGCTGAGCTAACCAACTACCGTACAGTCAATATTACAAACGATGAAGAGCTACCGCTGTTTGTCCAAAAAGAGTTTGGATCGTTTTATCCACAAATGTTTCAGCGCCGTTATGAAACAGAAGGCAAAGAGGTTGCTTTCTTGGAATATGCGTGGGACAGTCGCAACTGCGATCCGTGTTCGGCAACGCCTCTAACGGCTGAGGAGCTACGGGCTGCAGGCGCATTTTGGGTAAACGCTGATACGCCCAATCGTGCGACAACGACGCAGAAAAGAAACGGCGCTTTTATTACCCGACTGCACGTACGCTACAGCCGCGACAAGTTTCCAGAAGACCTGATATTTCAGGCAACAGGTAATCAACAGCTGTTTCAAGGCCGCTACGTCACCCGGCATCCCTTCGATGGCAACATTAACTGCACAGCCAGGCTTCAGGAAGATCGCCCTACCAGAGAACCGATTCTGCGGCTAGAAGCGCCCAGTGGCGAAGCGATCAGCGAACGGCAAGCAAGCGCGGCGGAACGAGGAGAAGCCTACAACCGGGCGCTGACAGAGCGCTTTGAAAGAGAAGCACAGACCTTATCTCGATTGACCGGACAGCCAGTGCAACCCATTCGACAGCGAATTAGCGACGAGGTGCCTCAGCCAACGCCTTCTCGCTGGCTGGTATTGCATCCCAAAAGCGATGCCAGCACGTCACCTCGTAGACTTGGCTGGGGCAATGAATCTTAGCGAGCCTATTGCCAGCCATACGATTAAGCCATGCGATTAAGCCATGCAATTAAGCCATGCGATTAACTATCCGGCAAAAACCGATTGAGCAGCGGCTGCCAGTCAGAATCGTTTTGTTCTTGAATGACCTGCGCGTTGATCGGCTCTAGCTGGTCAGACTCTTCGGGTAAGGCAAACGCATAGCGTCTGGCCTGCTGCCCGGTCGCTTCGATGGTCAATCGACGTTGAAAGCTGTTTTTATTGATGTAGCGCAGCAGAGACGCATCATCGACAAAGGCATCTAGCGTACCGTCTGAAATCGCCTGAAGTCCGGCTTCAGGCGTCTGTACTGACTGAAAGGAAATTGACTGCTCTTCTAGCACCCGCGCGGCATTGGAGCCTTCCACGCTGCCCACTTTGAGGTCTCTAAGGGCGACTACCTGTGTTAGCTGCCCGTCTTCTTCGGCGGCGAACACAGAGGTAATAGAGGCCGTCAAGGTAGCCGCCACGCCCATGGCTACAATCATCCAAAATAGCGCGACTAGGCGCCCCCAGAAGGTAGTGGGAACTTTGTCGCCGTAGCCCAGGCTGGTCATCGTCACCGCAGACCACCAAAAGCTATCCCAAAGCCCACCGACAAATCCCTTTGAAAAGCTCTCTTGATCAGCAGTTCGCTCTAATAGCCAAACGATCACGCCGACGAGCATCAACAGCAGTGACAGCCATCCTATGGTCCATAGAAATCGAGGTGAGAGTAACGCTTTTACATTGTCGAGAATACTGCGATGGCCAATTTGAGCAATGCCCGCCGAAGAGACGTAGTAGCTCTGCGTAAAGTCTACGGCCTGCTCATCCGGAGCGGTGGCAGCCGCAGTAATCGCGATATCTATGGTGCCAGCTTCTACCTGCTGAACGGCCTCTGCGGGATCTATTTCTTGCCATTCGTATTGAATATCGAGTTCTTCAGCGACTTCGCGCCACAGATGAACGCCAATACCGTCCCAGTCCTTGCCGCTTTCCGTTTGAGTGGCGATCGCAAAAGGCGGCAGGTGGCTCACGCCCACCGTCATCCGGTCGGGGGCGGACGCTTCAGCCGGCTGCTCTGGCGATTGCTCTGGTGATTGCTCTGGTGAGGATGCGTCAGTGGTCTGTTCAATCGGCGGTTCAGTAGGCTGCTCGTTAGATGGCGTCGCCGGTTCAGTCGATTGGGCAAATGCTGAAGACTCCAAAAGTGGAATTGGAAGTGGAAGCGCCAGCGGAGATACGAGTGAAATACAGAACAACGGCAGCGCGATCGCGTATTTTCTTCTTAAGAATCGATGGCGAGGTTTTATGCGATCGCTATTTTTTTTAAGGTTATTTTTTTTAAGGCTGTGGTACATAAAAAATGAAAGCTAAAAAATGAAAGAATGACAGGCGTTGTCCAGCACCTGAACCAGCACCTGAACCAGCATTCGAACCTTGATGGCTCTATGATGGCTGAGCCATATGTCCCTTTCATCACCACACAGACAGATAGACATCGGTCCAAGCGCTGCCGCTATTAGGCTACGCCAAACTAAACTCCATACCCGACAGGCTGTTGTTGGTTTTGATAACGCGCTTTAGCTGAAAGCCACTTTGCTCAAACAAGGCTTGAAACTGACCTTTCGTGCGCCAGCCACCGCCGGGGGTTGCCACATTAATCTGTACCGCAAAGATACCGGGCATAATGCCATCTGCCTCGGTCTTGGGTTCATCGATATCAGGCACAAAAGACTGCAACAGAATTAACCGGCCTTCTTCAGGCAGCGCCGCCTTACAATTAGCCAATATCTTCATAGCATCGTCATCGCTCCACGCAGAGATAAAGTGCTTCATAACGATGGCGTCAGCGCCTTTAGGCACAGCTTCAAAAACATCGCCTGTTTTTATCTCTATCCGCGCTGGTTCGACGCCTTGACTTTTAATGTATTGCTTTGCTGTACTGGCGACATCAGGTAGATCGAACAGAATTCCTTTGCAGCCATATCGCTGCACAATGCTCGCAATTAGCCCCCCCTGACCACCGCCCACATCCATAACCGTATCGTACTGACCAAAGTCGTAAGCCTCTAGCAAGCCCTCTACCTGAGAGCCCGTCAGAAAGCTCATGGCTTTAATAAAAGTCTCTTTACTCCATTCATTTTCATAGCAATAGGGATAAACGCCCTGATTATTAGCCAGCTCAAAAGGAACAACACCTTTTTCTAAAGCTTCGGGCAGTACTTTCCAAGCGTCCCACTGCGCGGGTTCAATCAGATGCATAGCCAGATGACCAGCAGAAGGGGATTTGTTAGTAACCAGTAGCTGCGAAGTCTCGGTTGGTGCAAATACTCTGTTGGGCTTTTCTTCTAAAACATCGACATGTGCGAGTGCTCTGAGAATAAAATACAGTCGTTCAGGATCTGTTTTAGTTTGCTGTGCCAGTGCTGCTACAGACTGTTGCCCCTGATCGTCTAACAAATTAAAGATGCCGAGACGAGTAGATACATAGAGGCACTGACTTTTGACGAAGGTCAGCATCAGGTCAAAAACTCTTTGCTTCGCTTCAGTGTTTGGATTTTGGGTTGCAGTAGTCATTACGTTTTAATTGGTGGATGGAGCAATGAGACTGTGCTTAACGCCGCGTGTAAGCTTGGGGTTAGTCGCCACCGAGTTCGACAAGTTTGCCGATATTAAAGTCGATTTTCACCCATCCTTTTAGGCGGCGCAGGTTGTCTAACAGCAGCAGCGGAATCTGCCAGTTGTGTAGCATTAAAAAGGGCAGCGGATCTGCAGGTGAAAGCACCGCGTCTGTGCCTTCGGTGACCTTTTTCCACCAGGCTTTGAGTTCTGAAAATGAACGAATGCTGAGCAGTCTCCAGAGTTCGTGATAGGTCCAGTAGGTAGGCGGACTGCCAGATAAAGGAGTGATCGGTGGTTGGTCTGCATCAGCATCGTCAAGGTAGGCGCTGGCAACGCCTGGGTGATCGTGAAACATAGTGATGGCAGAATGCAGCCGAGGATTGCACTCAATGGGATAGACGGTGCCGTCTTCTGTTTGAATCATGTCGAAGCAGACTTGACCAGTGAGGTTCATTGATTCAACAAAGGTTTTCACCCACTGATAAATAGCAAGATTGTCTACCTGCTGGTAGTTAATTTGAAATGGAGAAGATTCGGAGCAGCAGTGGAGCCTGATTTTACCTTTGCGCACCGTGGCGTGAAAGCAGTACTCTTTGCCGCGAATAAATTCTTGCATGACCCAGGGCTTAGACTCACTAATAGGCAGCGAGCGAACGTATTCTTCCATACCTGCAAAAGGTAAGCGCGTTAGGTCTAGGCGCAATACAGAGTCGTAAGGAATACTTTTAACAATGTATTGACTGCCGTCTGTTTGAAAATCGAAGTCTAAGATTTGCTGAGGATCGGTGATGCGAAATACTTTGGGCGCAGAAAGACCCAGCGCGGCAGCCTTGCTACAAAAAGCGTACTTGTCGTCGAGAATTTCAGTGTCTTCTGGCTCTAGATGAATGGATTCGCAGTAGGGGGCTAGCGTTTTTTTGGCAAGAGAATCGTAGTAGCTAGCGATCGGGCTAGAAACAGGAATGAAGACATCAATGCTGTTATCTTGCACGATTTTCAGCAGACTTTGGCAGTAGCCATCGCTATCTTTTTCAGGGACAGGTACAGTAAAAAATCCTTTGACGGCCTGAGAATAACGATGCCCCGCCAGCCAGTATTTATGCGTTTCAACCAAGTACACTTCGTGCCCATCCCGATGAAAAGACCGGGCCAGCTGAAGGGCTTTGGTCATCTTTGCCACGGTAATCAAGATTCTATTTGGAGGAGCGTTGAGGTAGGCGATGGACAGGCTAGCGGTCGAGGCTTATGAGTCTCGGGTCCGGGGGGGGACGATGGACGAGGCAATAATCATGCCAAGGTTAAAAGGCAGTAGTAACAACAGCAGCAGCAGCGTGCCGATGTTTTTGACGACTGCCGAAAACCACCCGAGCGTTGGATCTACGCTCGGTGGGTCGGACGATGCGAACGACATATTGTAAGTAACCTGTTATTTGCGTTTGATGATGGTGAAACCGTCGCGAATAGGAAGCATGACCTGCTCAACCCGAGGATCTTCAACAATGAACTGGTTGAAATGAGCGATCGCCCGACCATTGTCAGTCCACTGCGCTTCGTCTAAATAGGGCTGACCTTGCATCAGCGTATTGTCCACGCAGATAAATCCGTTTGGCGAAAGCAGCTGAGACTCTAACAAAATGTTGACGTAGTTAATGTAGCCACCTTTATCGGCGTCAATAAAGACTAAATCAAAGGGATCTGCTGTCTTCACCAGCTGTTGCAGTGTCTCTGCCGCCGGGGCGACTTTCACCTGTATTTTGTCCTTGTGCTCTGAGGCTTCAAAGCAGCGGGTAGCGAACTGAGCGGCGTAGCTATCGACCTCGCAGGCGACAAGGAGACCGTCGGTGGGCAGTGCTTCTGCGATCGCTAGCGCAGAATAACCAGTAAACATACCAATTTCTAGCACTCGCTTCGCCCCGCTAATAGAAACCAGCATCTTGAGCAGCTGCCCTTCGATATGGCCTGAGAGCATTTCCTGCTCCAGCTCTTTTACCGTTTCGCCGCTGTCAAACTGATGGCTCCAGTCTTCTTTTTGAGTCTCTTTTGCCAAGAAAGCGAGCGCGGCTGACTCACCGGTTGTACAGGCTTCTAAATAGGGATCAAGGCCAGCTGCTAGCCGCGTTGCTTGGGCCAACGAGGCCTCAAACTGAGGCGAAACCGATTCATCTTTAACAGCCGCTTGAAGCTGTTCTAGCTGCTGCACAAGAATGCCTAACGGCGTCACGGGCCTAGCCGCTATGTGCGATGTAGTTTTAGAGGCGATCGATTGCTGGCTCCCTGGCTGACTCTTTGGCTGGCTCTCTGTCTGGCCCTCTGGCTGACTCTTGGGCTGATGAACGTCAATATTCTCTTCTGCACTGACCATTTCTGCACTGGTCATATTGTGGGTGGTCTCCTACGGTGTTGTCTGTCTTTACTTTTTTCTAGACGTTAGAGATTAACTTGTTTTTTTCCAAGCAGTCCTTTCTAGGTCTCGTTCTAATGTTTTGCTGTGGCGCTGAACAAGACGCTTTCTGGGACATCTTGTTCAGCGCTTGAAATAGATTACACAGCAGATACCGCGTCAAGAGACTTTTTCACCTTAAAGCTGGCTGGATCAGCTAACGCTTGACCCACCGTCGAAGGATCTTCTAACCCAACATCACTACAGTGCGGCTCTATGCCTCGTCCGGCTCTAGGATAGTCGGCGCAGACTGCTTCGTAGTCATCAATCGCCTGAAACAGCTCTGCGCGGCTGAGTGAATTGAGGTAACCGCACTGACCAATTTTTCCCTTTGGTAAAGGCGCTACCAGGTTTTGCCCGCGCTTTTGAAAGATCTTTTGCTGCGAGGCGTACAGCGTCTCCTTATTGTCTAGTACGTCGTGCCATAGGCTAAGCCCAAAATCACTAATTAGCCGCATAATGCGATGACACGCTTCGTGGGTAATCCAATCCATTCGGTAGCTAAGATACGCACCAAAGCCCATGCCGATCGCTACCGCATGACCATGGAGCAAACCTGCTTCAATCTCAAAGCCTGGTGACCAGGTGTGCCCGTAGGCGTGAGGGCGACATTGATGCGTTTCGTAAAGATTGTTGTACTCTGCTGCGACATAGCTGCGAATAGCCCCGCCCAAGATCTTTTGCGAGAGTGGCTCAATCGCATTATCGCCTTGAGTTTGCGTGGTGCCAAACCGTGTAGAAATCAGCCTTGGGCCAGCAGCCTCCAAATCTTCAAACAGCTCTATATCTTTTACAACCGCCATCTTGATAATTTCAATGATGCCGTGACGTAGCCAACCCTCGCGTAGCGTCTTAAAGAAAAAGCGATCGGTAATAGAGAGAATAGGCGGATGGTAAGCCCCGAAGAGATTCTTGTAGCCAAAGCCGTCACAGCAGGTACGGGGGGAAGGGCCCGCATCTACGCCCGCGACGATAGAGGTAGACAGCATGACGTAGGGCGTATTTCGATGATATAGCGCGCAGGCTAAGCCGCCCGTATCGGCCAAAACGCCGCCGCCTACCAGCAAAATTGGCTCATTGCGCGAGACCCCGAGCCGCTTAAAATCTCCTAGCATCTTTTCAACGGTGTAGATGCCTTTATCGACCTCCATCGCTCTGTACACGCGCTTCTCTAGCTGAATATGATGATAGGCAAAATAGTGCTCTAGCCTCTCACCGTAGAACTGTTCGACGTTTTCATCAATCAAACAGACGCACCGATCGTGAGAGATGTAGGTATCGCGAAGAAGCGGGTTCTCTGGGTCTAACGTGTTATCGACAATCCTAATAGAGGCAAAAGTGCTAGAACGAACAACCGCTTCTATGACCTGATCGTCTACGGTACTTTCGACAAAACCAGCGCTCTCGCGGTAGCAAGAGGTGGGATAAATGGCGTGAGGATTTCCGAGAACGAGCTGCTTAGAAAGATCTGCATAGAAGTCTTTGCGATCTCCCTGCATGAGGTATCTCAACAACTTTTGCTTGCTTAATTTAGAAGATTGGTGTACCTGATTTGAGAAGGCGTACCATTGAGCACCTTTGTCTGGATCAAAAGCAGAAATAAGTTCGGACAGGGTACCAAAAAATCGTCCTAGCGAGAAGTTCAAACAGCTTCTAAGGCTTCGGCAGGCGGCGATTCCAGCGATCGCATTTACTTTTGAGAATTCTTCTCCTAGCGTTTCACTAAACGCAGGGCTCTCGACGAGAGCAAGAATAAGCTGATCGAATACGGGGGTAGCGGCAACTGCTTTTACCGCATCTTCTATGCTCTTTTCTTCTGCGGAGCTGTTTTCTGAAGAGTTACTTTCTACAGCGCTATTTTCTATACTGCTATTTTCTACAAAATTCTGGACAAGTGACTGAGCATCCTGCCGCGAAATGAACGACTGAATGGCTACGGTCGTAGGTGTTGATGGCATCGGGGAGATAATGAGGGAAACAGTAGTGCAAAGAGTTTGATGGGCGTACTGGCTCTTTCTTTAATCTCTTTTTGAAGAGCTTATCTTAAATGAGACTTTTTAAATCTCTCTTTTCACACTAACACGGTCATCAAATAAGTTCGATTTATCTTCAGGAATATCTTCTAGTACAAAAAAGAAATAGTGCAGCTTTCACAATAACGTCTTTAAGTCAATACGGCCTTTGGCGGACTGTCGACTTACAGATTATAGAGTTTCTTAAAGAATTGCCAGAAAAACGCCACAGTCTAGGTCAAAAACTCTCTGATATATTGATTTACGAGCACTGGCTGCTCTTGTTGAACCCAGTGGCTACAGTTGGGAATGTAGCGAAGGGTTAAATCGGCGACATAGTCTTCAGTGCCTTCCGACAGCTCTTTGCCGAGTGCGGCATCTTCTTCACCCCAAATCATCAGCGTTGGAACAGTCAGTTTGCCTTCTGTCTTTTGCTTAAGGGTTTTAATCGAGAGATTCCGGTAGTAGTTCAGCATCCCTGTAAGAGCGCCTGGCTTAGCCGCAGCTTCTACTAGGGCATCTAAATCTTTTTCTGTGAAGGCGTTAGGATTAATGGCACTGTCACGAAAGACCGCACGAATGGCTTTATAGTTGTTCTTTTTGAGCATACGTTCTGGAATAGCGGGTAGCTGAAAAAAGGCGATGTACCAGCTGCGCTTTAGCTGCCGAAAGGTTCGCAAGCCAGCGGCAAATTTAGCTGGGTGAGGAATGTTGAGAACAATCAGCCTGGTTATTAAATTTGGATAGGCATAGGCAAACTGCCAGGCGATCGCACCGCCCCAATCATGAGCAACCAGTACGCAGTCCTCGTATCCCAGCGCTTTAATCACACCTTCTACATCTTTCACCAGCTCAGACATCGCATAGGCGGCTTTCGCTGTCGGCTTGTCGCTCTCGTTATAGCCTCTCAGGTCAACGGCAACGACTTTATAGTTTTTTGAAAACTCACCTATCTGATGTCGCCAGGAATACCAAAACTCAGGAAAGCCATGAAGGAACAACATCAATGGCCCTTCGCCTTCAGTAACGTAGTGAAGCCGAATGCCGTTAGCGCTCAGGTACTGATGTTGCATGTTGTTCCTTATTCTTTTCTTACGCTATGTCAACTTCAACAGCATTTTAGGATGAAATAGTTTAATCGGAGAGTCCACCATGTGAGAGATCTTGGCTATGGCTAGGCTGAGTTCGCTGTCGGTATGCGATTTGGTGATTAGCCGTTGCATATAGCCACCCATTAGTCGCTCGAATCTACCTTTGCTCAGTCGGCCCTTTACATTCACAAAACCGGAGTCAGATTTGGCTGCCATATCAAAGGAGGGCTTAATTTTTTTGAACAGCTTTTTCTGGAAGGCCCGCGTATCGGTAAGTTCGTTTTTACTCAGCCAGTCTTGTAAGACAAGCGCAGACAGACCACTGGTAGTCAGGCCCTGTCCATAGGCAGGGCAGAGGGCGCAAACCGCGTCGCCAATGGCAATAAAACCGATAGGCATCTGCTTTAGCGTGTCGTAGCGGCGGAGTTTGTTCGCGGTAGAGCGATAGGCTTTGAGCGGAGAAACCGGGGTGAGAGGCTCGATCGCATTGTAAAAGCTAGCCTCTGGCAGCTGCTGAGCAAACGCTAAAAAGGCCTTTTGCTCTAACGGTGGGCACCGGTTCTCATAGCCGCCCAGCGTTGCAATTAACTCATTATTCTCAACTTTAGCCAGATACCCCAGCCGATGGTTGTGTGGTGGTGCGTGACCAATTAACAGCACCTTCCAGTCAGCCTGCCAACCGTCAGGCAGCTGATAGCGCCCGGTCGCATAGCCCAGCCCTGCATTCACCACGTCTACACTAGGGGCGCTGTGTCCGATTTGCTGTAGCCAATCAGCGGCATTGGTCGAGCGGCCACTGGCATCGACTACTAGGTCAGCAGAAATTGTTTTTTGCTCACGTTTGTTTTGGCTATGAGTGCACTGAACGCCTGTCACCGCAGCAGCGCCACCGACCAAGGCTTTAACACGATAGGGCGCAATCTATTGAATGTTGTCAATACGCTCTACCTGATTTCTAACCACACTTTCCAAAAGCGGTCGGGTGCAGGAGAAAGATTTTAGATCTGTTTCTTCGGTGGTGTTTGCATTCCAGCCACCGAAGGCAAAGTAGTGAAAATCTTGCCCCCAGTCGATCGGGACAGCGCCAGCAGCCAGCAGGTCTGCATCAATATCTGGAAAGAAGCCTTTAAGAATCCGATAGCCTTTGGTTAATAAAATATGCGGCTGTGGAGACTGGGGTACGCCCTTTCTTTCAGCCGCGCGGCTGTCGGTCGCATCTCTTTCGACAATCGTCACGGTCTGGAAAGTCTCTGAGAGCACTCTAGCGGTGAGCAAGCCTGCGATGCTACCACCGATTACGACAGCGTGGCTTCGAATAGGTTCGTAGGTCATAGGCGAGTAGAGGCTTTTGTGTTTGGAGGCTTTTGTGTTTAGAGACGCTTCTATGTTTGGAGGCTTTTAAGCTAGGTTTGGCCGGTGCGCTTCTCTGGTGAGTTTCTCTATTTTAATATCACTCTCTAAACGTGTCTCGACCGCTAGGCCGCCTTGAAGGTGACCCACTACAGGCGCGGCTTGCGCATGCTGGGCCGCCGCAGCGATCGCAACATGCCGATCACCCACCGCCAGCCCCAGCGTTGGATCAAACCCTCGCCAGCCGCCGCCAGGAATATACACCTCGGCCCAAGCGTGCAAATCGTGAGTGGTTGTCTCTAAATCGCCTTCCTGGTAACCACTGACGAACCGAGCGGCTAAGCCTGCGGCTCGGCATACGGCGACAAACAAAACAGCGTAGTCTCGGCAGGTACCCGACCGCTTTTGCAGCGTTACGCCCGGCGGATAAGGCTGCCCTTTTAGGCGCTGCTGATAGTCGCACATTTCAGGAATGCGCTGGGTGAGCTGCATCAGGAAATAGCCAACGTGGCCAGAGACGTCTTGCTCTAGAGATTGGGCTAGGTCGATAACGGCAGGTGCGATCGCCCGCTGCTCACACCCTACGTTTATATAAGGCAGCAAAAAGGCAGCTACTGACGCCGGATAATCTATCGGTAAATGAACGGCCCAGGGCTCACTGATGTAGTCAAACGGATTCGGGCGCGTCGACTTCACCTCACTCACCGCGCTGATTTTGAAGGCGGCTAACGGCTGATCAAACGTAGCGGTAGCACAGGTATTTCCCTGGGCGTCTTGCCAGTAGCTGAGCTGTTCGGGCTCAGGCGATAGGGTCAACTCGTAAGACTGTAGCCATTGCGCACCGTCGCTGCGCGGACACAGTCGCAGAATGTGTGGGCTGAGCTTTACCGGCTGGCTGTAGTGGTAGTGGGTAGTATGGGCAATTCGATAGTGGGTCATGATTGCCGCTGAGCGCCCAGGGCAATCGGCGACCCAGCGACCTCTTTGGTGGTCTTGTTGGTGGTCTTGCTAGCGGCCTTGTTAGTGGCGGCCTTGCTAGCGACCCTGTTACTGGCCTTGCCAGCGGTCTTTTCAGTGGCCTCTGTGGGCAGCGCAATAAAGTCAGCATAAATGCAGTCACCCACCGTATTCAGCCGCAGCTGGAAGTCGTCTAAAAACTGATGCAGCCCGCCCTGAAAAATTTCATCGAGCGTGATGTATTCTAGCTCGGCGCGCAGTCGGCCCAAAGCTCGCTGGCTGCTCAGCGGACTGCTGCTTGCAGACACGCCCGCAATCTGACGGAGCGCATCTTCTGCCCACTTCAAGCAGAACTTAATAGAGCGAGGAAACTGCGCGTCGAGAATTAAGAACTTGGCAACCCCTGCGGGTGAAATAATCTGCTCTGTTTTACGATACATTTCGTAAGCGCTGGCGGACTTTAGCAGAGCAATCCATTGCAGGTTGTCAATTGGCGTGCCAACTTCTTGGGCTGACGGCAACAGCAAAAAGTATTTAACATCCAAAATGCGCGCTGTTTTATCGGCCCGCTCTAACATGCGACCAAGTTGACCAAACTGCCAGCTTTCATTCCACGACAGGGTCGCATCCATTACCCCGGCAAACCGGTGGCTTGCCATCTTAACTTCTGAATAAAAGGCGTAAGAATCTCTGCTGTCTTTTGCTTGGGCGGCCTCTTCCACCTGTAGATAAAAAGCGTTGACCTGCTCCCACATTTCAGAAGAGATAGTCTCTCTGACCGAACGTGCATTTTCCCGAGCGGCTCGCACACAAGAGAGAATAGAATTAGGAGACTTTTGATCGAACGTGAGAAAATCAAGCACTCTCTCGGCGGTAGCCCGGTCGTAGCGCTGAAAGAAGACATCGCGATCACCTGTTACCGCAATCAACGGCTCCCACTGCTGAGCAACCCCGACCGGATTATCCATCAGCAGGTTGAGGTTTACCTCTACAAAGCGAGCCACATTTTCGGCCCGTTCAATGTAGCGATTGAGCCAATAAATTGAATCTGCAACCCGGCTTAACATTGATCTATCCTCTCATCCTTTTTCTCAAGCAGTTATCTCCTACGCGTTCATCTCTCCTTTACGCGTTTATCACCCAAGTGTCCTTACTGCCGCCACCCTGAGAAGAGTTAACGACCAGCGACCCTTCTCGCAAGGCGACCCGAGTTAGCCCACCCGGATTCACATAGGGTGAGTGAGACTGTCCGTTCACGATAAATGGCCTTAAATCGACATGGCGTCCTTGAAAAGACTCATCAATTAGCGTAGGCATTCGAGACAGACACAGCGTAGGCTGAGCGATATAGCCTCTGGGATTGGACTTTATTTTTTCAGCAAACTGGTTCTGTTCTTGTTTAGAAGACTGGGTACCAATCAGCATGCCATACCCGCCTGAGGCATCCGTTGCTTTGACTACCAAAGAGCCTAAATTCGACAGCACATGAGACTGTTGCTGTTCATCCTCACAGAAGTAGGTTGGAACATTCGGAATAATCTGTTCTTCATTCAGGTAGTAGCGAATCATCTGAGGCACGTAGGCGTAGATCAGCTTATCGTCAGCAACACCTGTACCCGGTGCGTTAGCGATCGCAACCTTACCCTGCCTAAACACCTCCATTAGCCCAGGTACACCTAGCATCGAATCAGCGCGAAATTCTGTAGGATCTAAAAAGTCGTCATCAATCCGCCGATAGATCACGTCTACCGTCTGAAGCCCTTTGGTGGTACGCATCTTAACGTAGCCGTCATCCACCACTAAATCGCGCCCTTCTACCAGCGTAATGCCCATTTGCTGCGCTAAGAACGAATGCTCGAAATAGGCAGAATTAAACGCGCCAGGACTGAGCAGAACCACCATCGGCTCGTTGGCGGAGGCTGGCGCCAGCTCTATCAGCGCATCGAGCAGCTGGCCTGGATAATCGTCTACCGCTTTGATATCTAGCTCATTGAACAAGGTGGGGAAAGAGCTTTTCATGACCGTGCGATTTTCGAGCACGTAAGACACGCCCGAAGGGCAGCGGAGATTATCTTCTAAAACGTACCAGGTGCCTTCGCGATCGCGCACCAAATCGGTCCCTGTAATGTGGCACCAGATTCCTTTCGGCGGCTTTAATCCCTTACAGGGCGGCAAAAACCCAGAGGCTGACTCTATGGTAGCCAGTGGAATAATGCCATCTTTGACAATCTTTTGTTCGTTGTAAATATCGTCTAAAAAACAGTTGAGCGCTGTAATTCTTTGCTTTAGTCCTGTCTCTAGCGTTTGCCAATCAGAGCTAGAGATGATTCGAGGCACAACATCAAACGGAAAAACCCGCTCAGTCCCCCGATTGTCGCCATACACGTTAAAGGTGACACCCAGCTTGAACAGCGTGTTTTGAGCGGCCTGCTGCTGCCGCAGCAAATGGTCGATCGAGAGCGATTCGATTTTTTCAATCAGAAGCGCTGCGGTCGATCTAGGAACACCCCTGGCAGTGAACAATTCATCGTAAAAATCTCCAGGATCGTAGTCTTGGAAAGACATAGTAACGCTGTTAATAACGTCATGATATCTTTCCATCAATAGCGCTTTGAGGGGACTGAAAATGTATGCCCAAAGACTGTTTTATGGCCCAAAATGTGATTCAACTCACTTAAGCCAGTGATCGAAACCACATTTACAGATGGTCTTAATATTTTAGCAGCGTCCCTTTCATCACCGTGACGGCTTGACCGCAAATGCTAATCCGCTCGTTAGCTTCGCACGTTACCCGCAGCACACCGCCTCTTGCAGAAACCTGTCTGGCGACCATCGTATCTTTGCTCAACCGCGCTTGCCAGTAGGGCGCTAGCGAAGAATGGGCAGAGCCTGTTACCGGATCTTCATTGATGCCTACTGCTGGCGCAAAGTAGCGACTGACAAAGTCAATCTCTTCGCTATCTGCTTCGGCGGTTGCAATAATGCCGTGAACCGGCAGCTTGGCCACTTCTGCAAAATCTGGCTGCAATCCTTTAAGCGCTTGTTCTGATTGAATTTCGACCAGGTAATTTTTCTCATTCTTCGAGACAGCGCGAATATTACCACCGCAGCAAAGTGATTTAATCAGCTGAGGCATCACGTAGGAACTAGGTTCTACTGGCTGAACCGGAAAGTCCATTTCAATCCAGCCATCTGCGGTTTGCTTCGCCCCTAGCCAGCCGCTGCGGGTTTTGAACTTAGCCGGTTCGCCCGCCGCTAAATGGCCCTCGCTCCAAAGGACGTGCGCACTTGCGAGGGTCGCATGACCGCAGAGATCGACTTCTACGGCAGGCGTAAACCAGCGCAGGCTGTAGCCGCCTTCTACGGCGTCGTCTTTTATAGGGTGGAGAAAAGCGGTTTCAGAGAGATTCATTTCGGCGGCGATCGCCTGCATCAGGCCATCTTCTAGCGGCTGCTCTGTCACACAAACAGCGGCTGGATTCCCCGAGAAAGGTTTATTCGTAAACGCATCTACCTGAGTAACCGTGAGTTCCACTGTAAGTCTCCTTAACTAAATTCTCTGACAGGAATTCTCTGATGGGCCGTTGCTCGGCTAACTCGTCGGCTTACTTTAAAAGTAAAACGACGCTAGCCGCAAGCAAAACGCCCATGCCAATATTGAACCATTTCAGCCGAACAGGCTGAAATAAAAAGCCTCGCAGCGTTCTACCCGATACGGCCCACACCGAACAGCTTGGCCAGTTTAGCAGGCTAAAGATGAGCGCAACCGCAAGCATGGAGCCATAGGGCCGAGCTGGGTTGGTATAAAGCGACATGCCTGAAATCGCCATGACCCATGCCTTTGGGTTGACCCACTGAAACAGCGCGGCTTCAAGGAATGTCATAGGTCGCGATCGCGTTGACTCAGCGTGATCGGGGCCAGATTGCGCATCCGCTTTCTTGATAGATTGTTTGATAGAGCGGCTGGTGGCAATTCTAAGCGCTAGGTAAAGCATGTACAGCGAGCCGACAATCTTCAGCGCCACCTGTAGGGAGGGAAAGGCTGTGAACAAGAAGCCGAGCCCGAGCCCGACGGCCAGCAGTAAAACGCACAAACCGATAGAGATCCCTAGTGTATGCGGCAGCGTCCGCCTGAGGCCAAAGTTGACGCCGGAGGCCAGCAGCATAATATTGTTCGGGCCAGGGGTGATAGAAGTTGCGATCGCAAATAAACACAGTGCAGCCAGTGTCTCGCTACTCATTAATTTCTCTCATTTAAGTCCTCTCATTAGATCCCTTGTTGAGGCCGCTCTTCTAACCAAATACGAACGTCTTGTTCGCTGTCAAAAACGCGCCGTGTATTCGACGTGGGCTCATACACAATCCACTGAGAAGCGCCGTTTTTACCGGTGGTTTGACGAATAGAGAGTGACTGAGCACCTAGCAGAAAGTCAAACAAAGAGTCAAATAAAGAATCAGATAAAGAGTCAAGAAGCACTTGTATCCATCTTTGAAATCGGGTTTGGGAGCGGGTTTGGGACCGGGCTTGAGATGGATGCAATGACGTTGGGGCAACCGCTTCAAATGAAGAGGATGAAGAGTGCCTGAGTAATGTTTGGTGAAATTCGGCTTCTAACGAATAGTCACTGTTCGAGCGAGAGTTCATCGTTGTATTAAGCCCTTTGCTGGTAACAACACCTTCACTATGACCATCCGGTTGTCTCTATCGGAAGGTACGATTCGCCGCAAGTTTGCTAGTACAGTTCGTTTTTTTATAGATTTTGAGCACTGTACTACC
The DNA here is from genome assembly GCA_937911865.1 of uncultured Synechococcus sp. GTDB lineage: Bacteria > Cyanobacteriota > Cyanobacteriia > Phormidesmidales > Phormidesmidaceae > Phormidesmis. The sequence goes on along the minus strand of CALDSK010000291.1, from coordinate 2,497 downwards.
TAAAGCAGGGCAAAACTGTACCAGATAGGTATTAGCGAAATCCTTTAGTCTAAGAAAAGCAGGACTGCGAGATCTCTGAACTCAGCGAGCTAGGCAGTCGGAAAAACACCGTGGCAAACACCGTGGGAGAGCGCCGTGAAAATTCCGTTAGATCGTCAGGCAAAGCAGCCCATCTATTTGCAAATACGCGATCGCATTCACCATCTCATCCATACCGGCCACTTACCGCCCAACAGTCAGCTCCCCTCGATTCGCGCGCTGGCCCAAACAACACAGGTCAACAAGTTAACTGTGATAGAAGCCTACAGCGTGCTCGAAGCCGATGGGCTAGTCCATGCCAAACAGGGCGCTGGCTACTTTATCAATGCGCCCAGCTCAACCGCTGACTTAACCGCTGACTCAGCCGCTGACTCAACCGCCAACGCAAAGTCTTCTCATAACGCGCATCCGCTGCCCTCAGCACAGTCTCTTCCCCCAGTCCGCTCAACCTTCAATCCCACCCAGCAGGTCATTCTCCCCACTGGCGGCATTCAGTCTTTTCCCGACATCTACCGCGCTACCATTGCGGCTCATAATCGGCCCGACGTTGTTGATTTTGGCATCGGATTTCCCCAACCTCTAGACGTTGACGATTTTCAACGGGTCGCTCGCCGAGCCATGAAAGACTCAGGAATATTCTTTCGCCCGGGCGATCCGAAAGGCGATATCGAACTGCGTAGACAGATTTCTCAGCTGTTGATGCAACAGGGCCTAGATCTCTCTCCTGATAATTTAATTGTTACCAGTGGCTCAATGCAGGCATTAGCACTGCTAGCCGATCACTTCATTACAGCAGATGGCTACACCATTGTAGAAGCACCCACCTATCACGGATTTCTCTCTATATTGCAACAGAGAGATGCCCCGATGATTGGCATCCCCATGACGCCAAAGGGCATGAATCTCACCCTTTTAGAACAGTATTTAGAGAGTCATCGCCCAAAGCTCATTTATACTATCAGCACCCTTCATAACCCTACTGGCATCACAACCGGCGTAGGGCATCGCCGCAAGCTGTTGTCGCTAGCCCAACAGTACGACTGTCTGATAGTAGAAGACAATGCCTATGAACCGCTAAGCTTCGAGACGACACCACCACCTATCAAGGCCTTTGACACAACCGATCAGGTCATTTATGTTGGCACCTTCTCAAAAACGCTTATGCCCGGACTGCGCGTCGGCTATATAGCCATCACTGGAGAACAAAATACCGCACTCACCGAGCGTAAGCTCCTGCACGATTTTCATATTTCGAATGCTTCTCAGGCGATTGTTAAAGAGTATCTGGCCTCAGGGCACTATCGCCGTCGCCTAAAACGCCTGCACAAAACACATCGAGAACGCCGCGACCACATGCTGATGTTAATCGCTCGTTATTTTCCCCCTGCTGTCACCTGGACGGTGCCCGAGGGCGGTACGTTTTTGTGGATTCAACTACCCGACACTCTAAGCGTCGCTGAGGTAGGGGCTGCCGCTGCGGCGCAAAAAGTCTTACTGGGCTCAGGCGCTGCCTTTTTTCCTAGTCAACAGGGCTATCCTGCCTTTCGGCTGAACTTTTCACTGCCGCCCCAAGAAACAGAAAGAGGGATCAAAATACTCGGCAGCATTCTTCACCGCATGAGTAAGTGAACAAGCGCCCGGTAAAATAAGAGCCGGACAACAACCGGGCTGTAACAAGGTAACTGAGATGATACTGCTGCTAGTGTTTGCGATTGGGCTAGCGGCTGGCTTTGTAGATGCGATCGCCGGTGGCGGTGGGTTGATTATGCTGCCAGGACTGCTGTTTTCAGGATTGCCGGTGGGAGGTGCGATCGCAACCAACAAACTCTGTGGAACCTGTGGTGCGATCACCAGCACGCTTACCTTTGCCAAATCCAAACAGATAGACTGGCGGGCTTGCGCGGCCATGGGCATTCCAGCTGTATTGGGTGCTTATGCCGGTAGCCGCAGCATCGGGCGACTGCCAACCGCATGGGCCGAACCCGCTGTGATTGTACTGATATTAATGATCACTGCTTTTGTTGTTCTCAAGCCCGAGCTAGGCATGAAAAAGCAGGCAGCACGCGCTACTGTCAACAAACCGCTATCGCTCAAAACGCGGCTACTCGGCATGTTACTAGGCGCAGCCATCGGCTTTCACGACGGTTTCTTTGGCCCAGGAACCGGCATCTTTTTAGTCTTTGTGCTGCTCTCTCTGTGGTCTCTCGATTTCTTGAAAGGGACCGGTACGACTAAGGTCATCAACCTGTTGACGAACATAACCGCGCTAGCGACTTTCGCAGCTAGCGGAAACATCGACTACACAAAGGGAATTGTTGGCGCTGTAGGCGTTGGACTGGGCTCTTTTATCGGTGCAACATTTGCTACGAAAAAGGGCGCTAAGCTGATTAAACCGCTCTTTGTTGCAGTTGCGATCGCGTTAGTCGCCAAACTGTTGTTTGATACAGCAACAAACTAA